>CAZJLL010000030.1:0-14492 GCA_964547145.1 uncultured Candidatus Saccharibacteria bacterium
AACAGCACGTTATCCTGCAGCACCAGGCCGATGCGGCGGCGCAGACTTTCCATGTCATACTGGTTCAGCGGCTTGCCGTCCAGCAAAATTTCCCCGGCAGTCGGTTCGTAAAAACGCAGCAAAAGTTTGACAATGGTGGACTTGCCGCTGCCGGTCTGGCCGACCAAAGCCAGCTTCTTGCCCGGTTCAACTACAAAAGAAACGTCCTGTAAAATCGGCCGGCCGGCCATCGGGGCGGCCGCGCGGTCCGCCTCACCCAAAGAAATGCCGTAACTGAAGCTGACATGGCGGAATTCCACCCGTCCCTGCAGCCGGTCCACCTTTATGGCGCCCGGCAGATTCTTAATGGTCACCGGCTCAGCTAAAACGCTCTTCAACCGGTCCACCGCCGCAATGCCCTCGGTATACTTGGTATAAATGTCGCCCAAATCATATAGCGGCTGATAGACGGCAAAAGAATAAAAATTAAACAGGATAACATTGGCGAACGACAGCAGATTGCGGTAAGCCAGCACGCTGCCCCACCACAGCAGGACCACGCGCGCCAAATTCACCACCGTGCCCTGGGCAAAGCCCAGGCCCTGATAGGCCAGCGTCTTTTTTTTCAGCCGCACGTGCTGCAGCTGATTGTCGTGCGCCAGGTTCTGCTCTTCCCGGGTCTCGGAAGAAAAGGCCTTAACCAATTCAATGTGGGTAATCGCCTCAAAGCTGGAACCGAACAGCTGCTCGTTGATTTTGTTTATCTCCACCTGCGCTTTCTTGATGCGCCGGGTAAACAGCCAGGTCACGAAAAAGAACAGCGGAATAAAACCGAACAGGGCTATGCCGATGCGCCAGGCTTTCCAGAAGACGATGATAAAAACAACCAGGATAGAAAAAGCATTCTGGAAAATCTTGTCAAACAGCACCTGGAACAGCGCGGTCACGTCGTCGCGGGCCTTGGACAGCTTGCGGAACAGCTCGCCGCCCTTCTCCCGGCTGTGGAAAGCCATGGGCAAATCCAGCACGTGGCGGTAAGCGTGCTCCAGCACCCGCATGCCAATCCGGTCGGCCACGGTGTTGACAAAATAGGTCTGCAGGTTTTTAAAGGTGCGCGCGCCGAAGGCCACGGCAATCCAGGCCGCCACAATCAGAGTCAGGCTGTGAAAGAATACCTGGGCCGAGGGGAAAGTCTGGGCCTGGGCCAGATACTTGCTAATGATGGTGGCAAAAAAGAACGGTTCAATCAGCGACAAGCTTTGGCTGAAAATTACAAAAATAAAAATCAGCGCGATTTTGCCGCGCTCGCCCTGCCAATATCTGGAAAGAAATCTAAGGTAAGGAAACATAACAATCAGGCTAAAAATTTACCAATTAAGCTGGCCGCCACCGCCGCGGTAATGGCCAGGGCCGTAAAGCGCAAGAACCATTTGGAGAAGCCCCGCGTAACATGCCGCCCCATAATATCGGGATTTTCGGAGATTTTAATTAAAAAGTAAAAAATTACCGGCACCATCATGCCGTTTAAATAATCGGCATACAGCGTCAATCCAAACAGGTTGACGCGGGGAAACAGCGCCGCCGCCAGGCCTAAAATAATCTGCAGGATGAAAAAAGTATAAAATACGCGGCCCTTGCCGAAGCTGGCATTCAGCGTGCGTTCATAGCCGAAAAATTCCGTAAAAACATAGGCCGTGGCCAGGGGCACAATGGTCAGGCCCAGGAATGAGGCCGCCAGCAGGCCGGTGGCAAACAGCGTATACGACAGCGCGCCGGCCACGGGCTTAATGGCCAGCGCCGCCGTGGCGGCATCGGTAATGGCAATACGGTGGACAAAAATAGTGTAAGTCACGGCTACGGTCATCATCCAGGAAAAAAAGTTGGTCAAAAATGCGCCAAAATATACCTCGGTCTTTTCTTCCTTCAAGTGTTCAACCGTCAGACCTTTGTCCGCGATATAGCTGTGTACGAAAAATTGTCCCCAGGCCGTAACGGTAGTTCCCAGCACGGCAATCAGGGTGAACCAATAGTGCGGGTCGGTCAGGAATTGGCGCTGCGGCATAACCAGGCTTTGCTTTAAAGCCTCCCCCCAATTGGGATGGGCCAGCACGGCGGAAAAAATGTAAACGCCGTAAAACAGGATGGTAACCAAAAAAATCCGCTGCAGGCTTTTATAATTAAGCAAAATGACCAGGCAAATCAGGAGCACGCAGACGAAAATCAGTACCGGCTGCCAGGCCAGGCCAAACAGCTGGATGGCGGATTTTAGGCCGGTTACGTCCTGCAGCACCACGCCCTGGTTGACCACGAAATAAGCTAAAAACAGATAGACCGCGGTCCTGACGCCGTAGTGCTCGCGGATCAAATCTCCCAGGCCTTCACCCGTCACAATGGCGATGCGCGCGCCGATTTCCTGCGTAACCGCCAGCAGCACGGTGGTCAGGATAATAAAATACTGGGAGCTCATGCCATACAGCGCCGCAGCCACGCTGTAGGTAGCCACCCCGCCCGCGTCGTTGTCCGCCATGGCCGTAACCAGGCCCGGCCCGACCACGGCCAAAAAAATCAGCAGCTGGGTTTTAAATTTGGACCAGTTCAGGCGGTTCATAAACAAGCATTTAGGCGGTCGGGAACAGCTGGCGCATAATGTCGTCAATCGTCACAATCCCCACGAGTTTTTTGCCCCGATCCAGCACCGCCGCCGTATAAAGATTATATTTAGTCATTAGCTTGACGATGGTTTCAATCTTGTCATGCGGCTTGAGCGCGGCGTGGTTGGGAAAGCGCTTGGCCAGGTCTTGCATCCGCACGTCAGGCTTGGCCAGCAGCAGGCGGCGCAGGGATAATACGCCCAAAAACGAGCCGTCCGCTTCGGTAATATAGATAAACACGATGGAACGCATGCGGTCGCTGTATTTGCGGATCTCCTCCACGGCCTGGGCCACGGTCCAGTCCGGCCGGACGCTGACATAATCTACCGTCATCAGGCCGCCGGCAGTATTGTCGGGATAGCTCAGCAGCTTCTGCGCGCTCTGGTGCTTGCCGCCCAGCTGGGCCAGCAGGGCGCGGGCCTCGCGGCCGGACAGGGTCTTCAGCAGATCCACGAATTCGTCGCTGGACATCTGGGCCAGAATCCGGCCGGCTTTGGCGGGGCCCAGGTACTTGACCAGCACGGTCTGCAGGCCCGGGTCAACCTCCTCCAGCACCTTGGCGGCTTCGGCCGAATCCAGGGACTCCAGCAGGCTGCTGCCGGACTTAACGTCCAGTTCTTCCACAATGTTGGCCAGGTCGGCCGGGTGCAGGCGGCTCAGCTGCTCGGCGGAAGACGTCAGCTGCAGATCGGCGCGGCCCTCCAGGAAACGGGCCTGGCGGAAATCAATCAGCCGGACCCCGAAAAAAGGCAGGCCCAAAAAAGTCTGGCGCAGACCCAGGCGGCGCAACAGGCCGCGGAAGCTGGCGTCAATGGCCAGCACCGACAGCTTATTGTCCACCACGCCTATGCGCAGGTCGTTAACCCGCACCACGCGCGTTCCGGCCACGTCCACAATCTGCTGGTCCAGCACGCCCTTCTTTAAATAGGTATAATGCCCGGGCGGCAGTTCGGCTAAGGCAGCCTTATTAAACAGCCCTTTTAAAGAAATCTGGCTGCTGTTAAAATTGGCGACTTCGGCAAAAGGAACAAACTTCTGCTGGCCGGCTGCGGTGCGCACCGCCAAATATTCCAGGGGAGGGAAAAAGCCTTCCTTGGGGCTGATTAGGATATCCTTCAGTTTGCCGACCACTGCATCGGAACTGTCGGTGATTTTATTATTAAGCAATTCGCTGATATAAGGCATTTTGTCCCTTAAAAAACGGTCAAAAACGACCGCTAACTTATAATAAGCGTAAAATACCGGCTGCTAAAAAGGCCGGCTGTTAATCAAGCAGGTTCTTGCCTACCAAAGACACCAGGGTTACCACCAGCGAACCGAAAAAAGCGGCCCAAAAGCCGCCCACATGGAAACCATTTACAAAACTGGCCGCCCAAAACATCAGCGCGTTAATGACCAAAAAGAACAGACCGAAGGTAACCAGGCTCAAGGGTAAAGTAAGAATTTTTAAAGCCAGGCCCAAGGTCACGTTGAGCACGCCCAAAACTATAGCCACCAGTACGGCAGTCCAAAAACTGGCAATACCAATCCCCGGCACGATGGCCGCCGCCGCCAGCACGCCCAAGGCGTTGACCAGGATGCGAATAAGCAGCTTCATATGAGTTGAACCGTTTCTAATGTTTAACTGAAATAAGTATACCACTTTGGATAAATTTTTTCCAGCGCCGCGCGGCGGCGGCGGCCGGGCGGCGGCAGGCTTGACAAAAAGGGATTTTGGTAATATACTTAGATTATCTAACATTTTGAGCACCTAACCAAGAGCTCATGAAAGACGAACGCAAGGACACCATTATTACCACGTTTTTCGCCACCTTCCGGGGACTGAAACAGCAGCTGCACCGGGGCAACCCCCTGCTCCATGTCAGCACCGTCCAGGCCGAAGCCCTGCGGCTGGTGGAAGAAAAACGCCGGGTTAGCATGAAAGAACTGGCTGACTTTTTGGCCATAACCCCACCATCGGCCACGGCACTGGCCAATAATCTGCAAAAAGCGGGCTTTCTGCGGCGCCAGGCCGACCGGCGCGATCGGCGCAGCGTCTATCTGACCATGACTAAAAAGGGCAGCAGCGCCTTAAAGGCCGGCATTGAAAAAAGCTGCCGGATATTCCAGAATCTGCTGGACAATTTAAGCCCGAACGAACAGCTCCAATTTTTAAAAATTTTAAAAAAATTAACCAAGAACGTATAAGCGCTATTTATGAAAAACAAGCACATCCTCTTTACCGTCGGCGGCATCATCGTAGTGGTTGTTATTGCATTGCTAATCAGCAGTTCGCTGAGCAAAAAGCCGCAGATTGCCTTTAGCCAGGTCAAACAGGCCGATATTACCCAAGCGGTCAGCGCTGACGGCACGGTCAAGCCGGTGCAGGATTTGTCCCTGTCCTTCCAAGCCGGCGGCACGGTCGCCGAAATCGGCGTCCAGGCCGGCCAGCAGGTCAAAAAAGGAGAGGTCCTGATGAAGCTGGACGGCAAAGCCCAGGCCGCGGCCGAAAGCCAGGCCCAAGCCGCTTTGGCCGCCGCTCAGGCCAATTATCAAAAAGTGGTAAATGGCGCCACCGACGCCCAGATTTCCGTTTCCCAGTCGGCGGTCCAGGCCGCCCAGACCGCGCTGGACAATGCGCAAAAAACCCAGCAGGCTACCGAAGCGCAGCAAAATCTGATTGTCAGCAACGCCCTGAGCGCCTTGCTGAATTCCGGTCTGACCGCCACGCCCGGCGCCAGCAATTTGTCCAGCAAGGCCCCGGCCATCAGCGGCACTTATTCCGGCGCCGAACAGGGCCAGTATAATGTTAAAATTTTTACCACCGGCTCCGGCCCTTACTTTTCCTATGACGGCCTGGAAACGGGCAGCGCCCAGGCCTACACCTCCGGCCCCACTCCCTTAGGCAGCAAAGGCCTCTATATTCAGTTTGTCCCCGGCCAAATTTATCCCAACGACACCTGGACGGTCAGCATTCCCAATACCCAGTCGCCCAGCTATCTAACCAATTTGAACGCCTACAATGCCGCGCTGCAGAGCCAAAATCAGGCTACCGTCAGCGCCCAGGCGGCAGTGGACAGCGCCCAGGCGGCCCTGGCCCAGGTACAACAGAATCTGACGCTGCAGCAGACGCCGGCCCGGCCGGAAGACGTGGCCGCAGCCAAGGCGCAAGTCGCCGCGGCGGCCGCGCAGCTGCAGGTGGCGGAAACCAATTTAAGCAACTGCGTACTAACCGCTCCGATTGACGGCACTATCACTTCGGTGGACGTAAAAATCGGCGAAACCACCCAGACCGGCACCGTCGCTCCGGTGGAAGTGCTGAAAATGATCTCCAACGATAAGTTTGAGGTGGAAGCCTATGTCTCCGAAGCCGACATCGGCAAGGTCAAGGTCGGCGACAGCGCCCAGGTTACCCTGGATGCTTACGGTCCCGGCCAGCCCTTTGCCGCCGCGGTAATTAATGTAGATCCTGCGGCTACCGTTCAAAACGGCGTATCCACTTACAAAGTCACTCTGCAATTCGCGCAATTGGATGATCGCATTAAAGCTGGCATGAACGCCAACGCTATTATTACCGACCAAACCCATACCGGCAGCCTGATTATTCCCAAAACTGCGATTATCACCAAGAACAACCAGACGTTCGTGCTGGTCAGCAGCGGCGGCGGCCGGGCCCAGGAAACCGAAATCCAGACCGGCTTAAGCGATTTAAACGGCAACGTGGAAGTAACCGGCGGCCTGGCCGCCGGCCAGGAAGTCGCCACTTTCGGCAACCAAAATAATTAAGTCCAACAGATTCTAATTTAATTTTATGGAACAAACCAAGCAGACCAAGGATCAGGTAGTCGAGGCCGTGGCCGGCGCCGAGGACAAGGTGGAAAAAACCGAACGCAGCCTTCTTAAAAATAAATGGTTCCAAAGCGCCGGCTGGATTGTCCTGGTGGCTGCCATTGCCGGCGGCTTGCTCTACTGGCAATCTTCCTCCACCCGCGTCAAAATTGACGACTCGCTGATTTCCGCCCCGGTGATTGAACTTTCCCCCACTGCCGGCGGCCAGCTGCAGGAAGTCTACGTCAACGAAGGTGATACTGTGGCAGCCAATACCCCGGTGGCCAAAGTCGGCGATGAAATCATCAAAACCAAAACCGCCGGCTTAATTGTCAACACGCAAAAAGATATCGGCAAAAGCTTTAACCCCGGCCAAGCCGTTGTCGGCATGGTTGATCCGGGCGAGCTGCGCGTAGTCGGCACCATTGACGAAAACAAGGGCCTGGACAAAATTCGCGTCGGCCAGCTCGCCAGTTTTACCGTGGATGCGTTCGGCTCCAAAAAATATTACGGCGTAGTCGATGAAGTCAGCCCGACTTCGCATCAAACCGATGTGGTATTCAACATTTCCGACAACCGGCCAACCCAGCAGTTCGACATTAAAGTCCGCTTTGATCCCAGCCAGTACCCCGAGCTGAAAAACGGCATGTCGGCTAAAATCACCATCTTCGTCAAATAAACAAGCCGCCGGCCCAAAAAACAGTTCAAATATATAATCGCTTCCCGCATCCCAATGGCTACAGCTGAAACCCAAATTCAAGCCGCCCCGGCGGAAGAAGATTCTTCCTCGCTCCGCTGGTGGATTTTGCTGACTGTAATTGTCGGCACGTTTTTGGGGCGCCTGGATCAGACCATCGTCAACCTGGCACTGCCGAAGATTATCAGCGATTTCGGAATTTCCGTCTCCGCCGCCGGCTGGATCGCCACTGCCTATATTCTGGCCAACGCCATTTTTGTGCCCATCTGGGGCAAGCTGGGCGACACCATAGGCCGCAAGCGGGTATACATTTTAGGCTTTTCCATTTTCATTTTAGGCTCCGTTCTGGCCGGCTTGTCCTGGAACTTGAGTTCCATGATAATTTTCCGCGTCATCCAGGCGGTAGCCGGCAGCGCCGACTACCCAACGGCCATGGCCATTTTGGCGGTAACCTTTAAAGGCGAGAAAGAACGGGCCCAGGCCTTGGGCATCTGGTCCTCTTCCTTCGCCGCGGCGGCGGTATTCGGCCCGCTTATTGGCGGCCCGCTTATTGACCACCTCGGCTGGCGCTCGGTTTTTCTGGTCAACCTGCCTGTCGGCATTGTCGGCCTGCTCATGGCTTTGGCTTTCGTCAAGGAATCGGTCTCTGAAAACAAGCCTGCCTCCTTTGACTGGTGGGGCGCCATTACTTTAGGCGTAGCTTTAAGCTCCCTGGTGCTGGTTTTGGACCAGGGCCAGTCCTGGGGCTGGACTTCAAGCAACTCCTGGGCCTGTTACGCGGTTATGGTAGCTTTTACCTGGATCTTCCTGGTGGTGGAACACCGGGCAGCGGAACCGATTGTGGACCTCAAATTTTTCAAAATCCCCGCCTTTGTCAATACGCTGTGGAATAACTTTATTGTCTTTATGGGCATGATGGGCAGCGTTTTCCTCATCCCCATTTTTGCCCAGACTTTTTTGGGCTATGACGCCACGCAGAGCGGCTACCTGTTTATTCCGATGGCCGCGGCGCTGATGCTGGCCGCCCCCATCGGCGGCAATCTGGTCGGCCGCGTCAAAGCCAGCTATGTCATCGCCGCCAGCACTTTCGTGGCTGCGGTCGGCATTTGGTGGTTTTCCTTCCTGGATCCGCGCTCTTCCGCCTTGAGCATTATCTGGCCGCTGTCGTTGATGGCTTTCGGCCTGGGCTTCGGCATGTCCCAGCGCACCAATATCATTGCCTCGGTAGTAGACCCGCACGAAATCGGCATCGCTTCTTCCATTCTGGCGCTGGCCCGCAACATCGCCGGCGCGTTCGGCATTGCCCTGTTCGGCACCCTGCTGAATAATGTAATTAACAACAACGTGATGCGGTTGGGACAATTAAGTTCGCTGCACAGTTTAAACCCTATAGACTATCAAAAATTTATCGGCCTAATTATCTTAAAAGCCCAGGTCTCCGCCTATGGCACGGTGTTTTTCGTAGCATCTTTGTGCGTACTGGTTGGCGCCATAACCGCCCTGTGGATTCGGGTGGACAAAGAACGCACCGACATCGAGGTCCACGTGGAGTAAAAGATAAATTTGCGCTTATTTTTCGGCAATGCCCCGCTTTGGGGCATTTTCTTTTAGCCGGAGTGCCGGTCCGTGTGGTAAAATACGCTTATGGACATCAGCTTTATCGTTCCCGCTTACAATGAAGCCGGTGTCATTGCCGGCTGCCTGGCCTCCCTGCTTGCGGAGACTGCCCGGCATCCGGACATAACCGCGGAAATCATCGTCGTCAATAATGCCAGCACCGACGGCACCGCCCAAGCCGCCTCGGCTTTTGCGCCCCGCGTGCGGATAATAACCGAACCGCGCAAGGGACTGGTCTATGCCCGCGCCGCCGGCGGAGAAGCCGCCAGCGGGCTGCTGCTGGCCCATATTGACGCCGACTGCCAAGTGCCTCAAGGATGGCTGGACGAAGTTCTGCGCCAGTTTAGGGCTGACCCGCAGCTGGTGGCTTTAAGCGGGCCTTACCAGTATCGCGATTTGCCGGCTTGGCAAAGGGGCGAAGTGGCAGTGTTTTACCGCCTGGCTTACGCGATTTACTGGCTGAATAACCGGGTGCTGCGCCTGGGCTCCATGCTGCAAGGCGGCAACTTTGTGGTTAAGAAATGGGCCTGGGACAGGCTGGGACCGGCGGACAGCCGGTTTGAATTTTATGGCGAGGATACCGAGCTCTGCCGCCGCCTGTTTCGTCTCGGCGGCGTGCGCTTTGACCTTAATCTGCCGGTCGCTTCATCCGGCCGGCGCCTGGCCAAGGAAGGCATCCTGACCATGGGGGCCCGCTACGCCTTGAACTATTTTTCAGTGCTGCTGCTCAAGCGTCCAGCCACCAAAACCCACCTGGATATCCGCAATTCTTAAAAAGCGCACCTAAAACCACGCCTGCTGCGTATCAGTAATGGCTTAATTATCATTAAAAAAATAATTAATCTTACCTCCATGGAAGAAAACGCGAAACCCGAACAACACCCTGCGGATTGCAACTGCAAGGACTGTTCCGGACATTGTTCCTGCCGCTGGTGCGGCCACGGCCACTGGCACTTCTGGCTGCGCCTGCTCCTTAGCCTCGCTTTAATCTTAATTGTCTTTTGGCTGGGCATGGTCTTCGGCGAAATCAAAAGCGCCGTTTTCGGCCGGGGCCACTTCGGCCGCCAGGCTTTTCCCATGCGCTATTCCGGCTGGATGATGCATTCCGGCAGCGGCCGGGCGCCTTATGGCTCACTGTCAGGCCAGTTGCCGACCCTGACGCCTGCGGCACCAATAACCGGAACCACTACCCTGCCGGCAAAATAGGCATAGCCGTAATGAATTTTAAAACCGCCCCGAGCTTATCGAAGGGCGGTTTTATTTTGAACTTTTACTTAAATTGCTCGGCCAGGTTTTATTCCGACGGCCGCCGGCTAAAAACAAAGGCTGCCAGAATTGTGGTAATAGGAACGGCCAGGATCAAAGCCAGTCCCCCGACCAAAGTCCGCACAATCTCTTCGGCCAGCGAACCACTGTTTAAAATAGCCCACCACTGCTGGCTGACCGTTGTCAGTGTGACAAGCAGAAATAACGGCAAAGATGTTCCCACATAAACCAAGACCAGGGTATTAATCAGCGAGGCAATATGTTCGCGCCCCACGGAAAGACCCTTTTGGTAAAGTTCCTTAAGGGTGAGGGATGAGTTGGCGCCTCTAAGCTCTGCCACGGCAGCGGCCTGGGCCGTGGTAATGTCATTCAGTATGCCCAGGCTGCCGATAAGAATACCGCCCAGCAACAGGCCGCGCAGATTGATATTGCCAGCAAAGCCCTGCTGCAGGTAAAAAGCCTCTTCCGACCCGTTGCCGAACAGCCTGGTCCAGATAACGGCATAATAAGCCAGGACCTCGGCCAAGCCCAAAGTCAGCAGCGTGCTGATTACGGCCAGCACGGTTCGCCGGTTGAAGCCGTGGGCCAGAAACATGGACACCAGCGCAATGCCGCCGGCGCCGACCAAAGTTACCACTACCGGATCCTTGCCGGCCAGAATATTCGGCGCCACAAACCAGATTAAAATGCCGGCGGAAACAGCCAGGCCAACAAGGGAAGTCAGTCCGCGCCAGCGGCCCAGCAGCGCCGCCAGGATCAAAAAGATTGCCGCAAGCGCCGCCAGGCCGGGCAAGCGATAGCGGTCAACCAAAACATAGCTGGCTGCCTGGGCCGGACCGCCCAATGACTGGTCCTGTGGGACGGGTATTTGAATCTGGCCAACCACAATAATGTCGCCGGGATGAATTTCCTGCAATCTGGCGTCGGTCAACTGCTCGTCCTGCACTACCTCTACCTGTTGGCCCTGCTCCCGGCCCGTAAGCAGCCTGACTTGCAGCCTGGCGGTAATGCGCGAATAGCGGCTGCCTTGAACTTCGCTGTTGTCCGATACGGTTAAAACCCTGGCCTTGTCCAGTTCGGCGTAAGGTGCAGCGCTGGGGTCGGCGGCGGCAATTGAAAATTTCTGCCGGTTGGCCAAAGGCGCCGTTTCAACTTTATAAGCGCCCCAGGCCAGCGCCAGGACAACGGCGGTTAAAATTATGGCGGCGAGCTTGTTCATTTTCGTTCCGGCCTTACTTTTTCCCGCAAAAAATCAAGCGGAGAGACAATGGCCAAAGCCAGGGCAATGATCAGCACGTTCTTGATAATATACTGTCCCTCCAGGGTCGGGACTAAAAAGCCCTGCCAGGTCACTGCAGGCAAAAGCAGTAAAGGCAAAAACGTAGTCAGTAAATGAACGGCCAGCAGCAGTCCGAGCAGCCGCTCCCATCCTGGCAGCAGAAATAAAATACCGATCAGCATTTCAAACAAGGCAAAGACGACAATGAACTGCTGGAAGCTTAAAAACGGCAGCGTGCGCTCAAGCAGTGATGCAACCAGGGGGTTGGCCGGACTGGCGCCGAACAGCTTCAGCGCGCCAAACCAGAAATAAACCAAAAATAAGGCCGCCCGAGCCAGCCGCAGGTGGTATTTTTTGATAAAACTTAAAATGGCAAAATCAACCTGCTGAAGGCGGCTCATAATTAAAACTCCCTTGCTTTGATTATAGCAAATGCCGGCCGGCAAAGGCCAAAAAATTATCAGCCGATAATCATTTTCACTATGGTACGAGCAAGAAACCCGACGCTAACCTCAAAAAAATTAACCAATTGCTTCATAATTATTTCCTTAATGCTGAAAAAGGGGCTTATCCGGCACAGAAGTTCCTGCGCCGGATAAGCCATAAACTAATCGCCGCAATACTGATCGGCCAACCGCTGCCAGCGCTGTTGCCAGTTTGGCCGGCCGGCGCTCAATTGCAGACAATGGGCCAAGACGGCCCGGATCCGGACCGGGGCCAGGCCCTCCCGCTGCCGGCCGAAAGCAAGCACCGCCGCAATCAGCTCCGGCCGCTCTTCCGCCAACTCGTCGTTAAAGCCGAACGACTCCGCCGCGGCCAAGCCCTGCAGACAAAGATGGGCCGGCTTAAGAACGATTATCTCCTCCATTAATTCCGCCGGCAAATCGCCGCCATAAGTTTGGGCATGCCAGGCCAAAACCGCGCCCAGACGCCGCCGCTGATACGACTGATCCTCTCGCTGCGGCTCCAATAGCGCCGCGGCAGCCAGCCGCCACTTCAGATAGCGGCCCAAGGCCTGCCGCCAGACATCTGCCGGCACGCCCGGACGCTTGGCCAACTGGTAGGCCACGTCCGCCTCGCAATCCGCACGAACCTGGCCCAAGGGCGTAAGCACAGGCGGATATTGTTCCAGCTGCCAGGCAATGGCCTGCAGGGTATCCTGCAGGGAGGCGCCGCCAAAACTGCGCATCCGTTCTTTCTTGCTGCGGCCGTCCGCGGCCGGCTCGTCCCGGATAATGGCGGTAAAGGCACTATCCGGAATCGGCCGCGAAGCGATAAAATTACCGAACGCTTCCTTGCCGCTGCTTTCACCCAGCGCCAAATCGCCCTGGACCAAATCAAAGTTGCGGCCCGCCACTACCCCCTTGGCCCGCAACAGGCAATCCGCATAAGGAGCCAAGGCCACAACCAAATCGTCAAATCGGCAATCGCCGCGCAGGGGGAAGGTATACGGCACAACTCCATGGTTGTGCTCATGGTGATGGTCATGATGATGGCCCGGGCAGGGAAAAGCCCTGCCGCCGGAGGCGGTAAACAGGCGCAAAGCCGCATCATCCAGCGCCGCCGCATCGGACGGTATCGGCCGGACCAAAATGCCGGGGGCGCAGCTGCCGGCATAAGCCAGTGCCTCGTCCGCCACCACTGTCTCCCCTGCCGGCAGCCAGCTGAGCCAAATTTCATCCGCCGCGGCCAGCTGGCCGGGCAAGGTGTTAAGCGCGCGGTTGCGGCCAAAATGTTTAATGTCCAAAAGCGCCACGCAAACCGGCTGAAGTTCCGCCTCGCTTACTGCCTGGCGGATTTCCCGGCCGTCGGCGATGCCGGTCGGCTCAATGATGACCAGTTCTGCCGCTTGTCCCTCTTGGGCTTCGGCCAGTACCTGCCGGAAAGCGGGTAAATCCGAACAGCCAATGCACCCAGCGGTCAGCGGCCGGATTTCCCCGACAGTCTTAATCCGCTCTGCATCCACATTGACCGCTCCGACATCGTTGACCACAACTAAAGTCCGCTGCTGCCGTACCAGGCTGCCTGCCAGCAGGCGATTGATCAGGGTAGTCTTGCCGCTGCCGAGCGTGCCTAAAATGGCTAGAACTTTCATTGTTTTTGCCTCCTCTGTAATTTTGCAGTAACCCAAAAACAGTTACCGTAAGCACAGCAGCCTTGCTGCTGCGCTTACGGAGACAGAGGTTTAAATCGGGACGCAAGCGCAAACCTGCGTCCCGAACCAGTTTAACCAATCACCTTCTGCCACGCTTCGCGGGGCAGAATTTCATCCGCCGGCGCGAACGCGACGGCCTGCCGGTCAATGCCGGTCAGCATGACCAGCGCGGAAACACCGGCCAAAGCCTGGTCTGCGGCGGCCCGTTTTTTCAAACCGGCCAGCGCCACGCAGGAAGTATAGCCTGCGTTAATTCCTTCCAGGCCCATTAAGGCCTGCCGGGCTGCCTCAATTTCGCCCTCGGCGGCATCCTCCAAAAAGCCGCCGCTTTGGCTGACAGCCTGATAGACCGCTTCGTAGCTGCCACTGGCATCGCTTCTCCTGATGAAACTGGCTTTGCTTGGCTGCAGCTCGGCGTCACAGCTATGGTCGTAAGTGCTTCGTCCGGAGCGGAAAGCCCGCACCATAGGATTGGCCGCTGCCGGCTGAAAGGCGCACAGGGCCGGCTGCCGCTTCAGCCAGCCGGCGGCAAGGGCATCGGCCGCGGCCAGCGCCGCTCCTTTGGTCCCCGAGCCATCGGAAATTACCTGGCAAATCAGGTCCGGTTCAATCCGCTCCCGGCGGCATTGGGCCAAAGCTTCCAGATAAGGGAGCTTATTGCCTTCCTGACGCACCGGACTGTTAAAGCCGAAGTGTTCCGGCTGGCCTATGCTGCGTGCGTACCAGGCCGCATAGCGTTTGGCCTGCTGATAGCCGGCGCCTGCCAGCAGGGTTACCCGCAGGGCAGGATCGGACTGAAAGTTGTGATACGGCAGCTGCTCTTCGGCCACAAACAGGTGCAAAGCAAAGGGCCGGGCATAACGCTTCAGGCCCCAGACAAGTGAGGTTGCCGTGTTGCCGGCCGAGCAGTGGCTATAACAGGCCACCCCTTCCTGCCGGAAAAACGCATAAGTCAGTTCCGTAATGCGGTCTTTGAACGTACCGGTCGGGTGCATGGTCTCCAGTTTCAGCCAGCAGGCCTTAAGGCCCAGCCACGCGGCC
>CAZJLL010000031.1:0-5190 GCA_964547145.1 uncultured Candidatus Saccharibacteria bacterium
GGACAAATAGTAGTTTGTAGAAAATTTACTTCAGATTATATTTAAAAAATCCTTTTAATTAAAAGGATATTTTTTATTGCTCCATTTTTGTAGAAAAAAATTTGACAAAAACTCAACTAAAATATACGATAATTTGTATCCCCTAAATTGGCTTATGGATATTCCCGTTTTATTAAAAAATTTCGGTTTGAATGACAAGGAAACGGCGGTTTATCTGGCGTTGATTGAGCTTGGCTCCGCGCCGGTGCGGGCGGTGGCGGACCGTGCCCGGGTCAACCGCGGCACTGCGTATGATATTTTAAAAGCCCTGGCCGGCCAGGGCTTGGTTGCTTTTTCCGAGGCAAAAACCCGCCAGTATTTTACAGCCGAACCGCCGGAGAAGCTGCTTAAGGCGCTGGAAGAAAAACAGGCTGCCCTTGCGGCCGTGGCCGGCCAGATCCGGGACGGCCTGCCCGAACTGAAATCGCTCTACGCCAAGCAGGGCGGCCGGCCGGCCTTCCGCTTTTACGAAGGAGTAAAGGGCATTAAAAGCATCCTGGAAGACGTGTTGGACAGCCTGCAGGGCGCGGCGGACCGGACTTATTATGTTTATTCTTCCGCCAGCCTGCGCGGCGACGTTTATCAGGCCATGCCGGAATTCAGCAAGCGCCGGGTGCAGAAAAAGATCAAGGTTAAAACCATTGCCTTCGGCGAAGGCGGCCAGCTGGTCGGCCTGGACGAACGCAAGTGGCTTAAGCTGTCCGGCGGCAGTCCGGAGGCGACTTATGAAATCCTCTATGCCGGCAAGGTGGCCCATATCAGCCAGGGCAGCACCTTAAGTCCGATTGCCGTGCTGATTGAGAATGAGGAAATTTACCGCACGCAGAAAATGGTTTTTGAATTTGTCTGGAGCAAGCTCTAGGCAGTTTCAGCAGCCTTTTTAGGTTGTGCAGAAAAATTTGTGGAGGGGTAAATGAATAATAAAGTACCTGCGGTGATTTGCGCTGCCGGCTACGGCAAAGTGCACGATCAAGCTCGTTCCAAGCTGATGGATCCGCTCTTCGGTGTTCCGGTACTTGAGAGGGTTATCCGGAATGTAAAACAGGCGGGAATGTTTTTCCCGATCATTACAGTGGTCAATCCGCTTCTAGGAGAGGAAATAATTGACCAACTGATGGAAGCCGGCCACGGTGATGTCTGGTTTGCCTACCAATCGCAGCGTCGCGGGGCGGCCAATGCCGTTTATTGTGCGCTGCCGGCCTTGCGGCAGCTACGGGCTCCCTGGTTTCTGGCCATGTTCGGGGAGATGCCAAATCTCCAACCGGAAACGCTGGTTGCTCTCTATCGCGCTCATTTGGAGTCGCCGGAGACTGATATTAGCTTTCTGCTAACCCCGTTTGAATCCGGCCATACTCTGGCGCCGCAACTGGGCAAGTATGCCCATTTGCGGACGGGCTGGGACAGCGGTCAGCGGCAAACGGATTATCTTCGGATTTACAGCGAATATTCCGCTTGCGATGGCGATGATATTTTGGGCAGCGTATACTGCCTGCGCACGGAGTGGTTCGCCCAGATGTATCATCAGATTCCGGCGATGTATAAGTCGGATAAGTTTGGTCAGGAATACCATCTGCCTTGGCTAGTCAAGCTGGCAGTAGACGGCAACGCTAAATATTTGCCGTTACGGTTGCCGGTGCATCAGCAGGTTTTGGGGATTAACACCATCAATGATCATCGATTGATGGAAACAGTCCTTGGGGGCGGGTCGTGAAAACGACCCCCCTATCACTTTTTAATACTTGATTTTTTATGTGCGGAATTGTCGGATACATTGGAAATAAACAAGCGTTGCCGATTCTGCTTTCTGGATTGCGCGATCTGGAATATCGCGGCTACGATAGCGCCGGCGTGGCGGTGTTAGACAATGGCAAAATAGACCGCGTGCGCGAAGTCGGCAAGGTTGACAAGTTGGCAAAAAGAATCGGCGGACAAAGAATTTCCGGCACAGCGGGCATTGCTCATACCCGCTGGGCCACCCACGGCGGCGTCACGGAAGCCAATGCGCATCCGCATGTGGTCGGCGAGGGTAAGCTGGCCGTGGTGCACAACGGAATTGTTGAAAACTATCGGGAAATAAAAAATCAGCTTAAAGAACAAAAGTTGCAGTCCGAAACCGACAGCGAAGTTTTGGCGCAGCTTATATTTGAAAACTACCGGGGTGATTTGGTCAAAGCCGTGCGCGAGTCTTTGGCCAAAGTGCGCGGCACTTATGGTTTGGTGGTTATGCATGCGGACCATCCAAAACAGCTGGTGGCGGCCCGCCTGGGCAGCCCGTTATGCATTGGCATCTGTGAAGGCGAATATTTTGTCGCTTCGGACGTAACCCCGATGCTGCCTTATACCAGGCAGGTGACATTTTTGGATGACGGCGAAATTGCCAGCGTTGGCGCGGACGGGGTTAAAATAGTCAATTTGCTGGACGAAACAGTAAATAAATCAGTCACACAAATAGATTGGGATCAGGCAAAGGCGCAAAAGGGCGGATTTGAAAATTTCATGCTCAAGGAAATTTTTGACCAGCCTACGGTGTTTGAGGACGCGCTGCGCGGCCGGTTTAACATGGACGAAGGCACGGCGCATTTAGGTGGATTAAACATGACTCTGAAGCAGATGCGGGAAATTAAACGCGTGGTTATAATCGCCGAAGGCACGGCCAGATATGCCGGCCTGGTTGGTAAGTATGCTTTTGAGCGTCTGGCAAGCTTGCCGGTGGAGGTGGATTATTCCTCGGAGTTTCGGTATCGCGACCCGATTGTTGACAGGCATACTTTGGCGTTCGTCATTTCGCAAAGCGGCGAGACGGCGGACACGCTAATGGCGGCGCGGGAAGCCAGGCGCAAGGGCGCGTTTGTCCGCGGCGTGGTGAATGTTGTTGGCTCAACCATTGCCCGGGAGACCGGCGCCGGCACTTACATTCACGCCGGGCCGGAGCTGGCCGTGGCCTCCACCAAAGCTTATACTAACATGGTTGCGGTTCTGATTTTGTACGCCCTGCAGTTCGGCCGGCTAAAGCATGCTTCCCTGGCCACAGGGCAGAGGATTCTCCAGTCGCTTTTGGAAATTCCGGAAAAAATGAATTTTGTTTTAAAGCAAAACGAGGCAATAAAACAAATCGCGGAAGAATATAAAAATTATAAAGATATTTTGTTTTTGGGCAGGGGGGTTAACTTTCCGGTGGCTTTAGAAGGCGCTTTGAAACTCAAAGAAATTTCCTATGTGCACGCCGAAGGTTTTGCCGGCGGCGAGCTGAAGCACGGCCCGTTAGCCATGGTCAGTTCCGCTGTTCCGGTTGTGGCAATTTTAAGCAAGGACCAATTATATGAAAAAATGAAGAGCAGTATCCAGGAAGTCCGCGCCCGCGGCGCCCGAACGCTTGTTATTGCCAGCCAGGGGGACGATGAGGCTAAGGAAATCGCAAACGATATAATTTATGTGCCGGATACCATGGAACTCCTTGAACCGCTGCTTAATGCCGTTCCGCTACAGCTGTTTGCCTATCATATGGCGGCGGTTTTGGGCCGGGACGTGGACCGGCCGCGGAATTTGGCAAAAAGCGTAACCGTGGAATAAAATAAATTTATGAATGCGCTTATTTTTGACAAAGCAAAATCATCTTGGCAAAATTCCCGCGGGTTTGACTTGGCGGACATTCCCGAGCCGAAGCTGGGGGCGGACGATAATGATAAAATCATCATCAAAGTCCGTTATGCCGGCGTTTGCGGCACCGATAGGGGAATTTGGAACAGACAGGCTTTTCGGGATGCCATTTTAAATTCCATAGACGAGCAAATAAAAAATGGAGGGAATTCATACCGCGTAATCGGCCATGAATTTTTTGGAGAAATAGTCGAGGTCGGCAATGATATAAAAGATTTTAAAAAGGGAGATTGGGTAGCCTGCGAAAGCCACGTGGTTTGCAATAAATGCCTGCAGTGTTTAAATGATCAAAAGAATGTTTGCACTAATGAAAAGATATTGGGCATTTCCTTAGACGGCGGGTTTGCTGAATTTGCCAAAGTGCCGGGCCAGGTTGCCTGGAAGGTAAATTTAGATAAAATACGCCCCGAGGTTGCGGTCCTTCACGAGCCGTTCGGCAACGCCGTCCATGCGGCCTCAAAGACGGATTTAAAAGGCAAAACCGTGGCAATTTTCGGGCTTGGCCCGATTGCCTCATTTTTAGTGGTCATAGCTAAAGGACTGGGCGCCAAAACCATCATTGGCGTGGAGCCAAACGACAAGGCTTTGGACATGGGGAAAAAGCTCGGGGTGGATTATGTCATACCTCTACGAAATACGAAGGGAATGAAAGACGAAAACGAAAAACCATATGCTCACAATCCCGAAGTCGTAGAGCAAATTATGAAGTTGACGGATGGTTTAGGAGTTGACGTGGCATTTGAAATGGCCGGGTTTAACAGTTCGGTGAATAACGCCATAGCCAGCGTGCGCCGCGGCGGCGAAGTGATTTTGTTCGGGCTCAAGAATGGCGATTTCGTGTTTGAAGATTATAACCGCCTGGTGATGAAAGGCATTACCATGCATTGCGTGGCTGGCCGCGAGATTTGGCGAACATGGGAAATTGCCAAAAAATTGCTTGAAGACAAAACCGTTCAGGATAGATTGTTTAGCGTGCTCTTGCAGGGCGGCCGGGGAACAATTCTGAACATTGGCGATTATACCAGGGAACGGTTTGAGCAAATGATGGCGGAAAATCCGAAAATACTTATCAAGTTTTAGAATTAAATGCCAAGCGCATGTATAAAAATTATCAACAACAATTTGCAGATGAGCTGCAGGAGATAAAAAATAGCGGAATGTGGAAGGAAGTCGGGGTGGTGGAGGGTAAACAGGGGGCGGAGGTATTGATCAAAAGCGACAAAGTTGGCATAAGTGACAAAAATAGTGAGGCCAAGAGACTGCTGAATTTTTGCGCTAATAATTATCTCGGACTTGCGTCGTCAGATGAACTGGCTAAAGCCGCCAAGGAAGGAATTGAGAAATATGGTTTTGGCGAAGCCAGCGTGCGTTTTATCGTCGGCACGTCTTCTGTGCATAAAGATCTGGAAGGTGAAATAGCCAAATTTTTTGGCACGGAGGATGCTATTACCTACAGCTCTTGTTTTGATGCCAATACCGGCTTGTTTGAAACAA
>CAZJLL010000032.1:0-4513 GCA_964547145.1 uncultured Candidatus Saccharibacteria bacterium
AAAAGCTGGAAGTGGTCGGCGTCGGCTTCAAAGTCGCGCTGCAGGGCCAAAAGCTGGTTATGAGCCTTGGCTTTTCCCATCCGGTGGAAGTGGATATTCCAAAAGGCCTGAGCGTTGCCGTGGACAAGAATACCATTACCATTGCTGGGGCCGACAAGCAGCTGGTGGGGCAGTTTGCCGCCGAAGTCCGCGAACTGAAGAAGCCCGAACCGTATAAAGGCAAGGGCATTAAGTACGCCGACGAAACCATCATCCGCAAGGCGGGCAAGGTGGTTAAAGTCGTGGGCGGCGGAAAGTAGATGGCCGCATGATTTAATGGTTTACCGATTTTCAATCATTAAATCTAAATTCCTAACTCAACTAATTATTTTATGGACCAGAATAAAGCCAAAAGAATAAAGCGTTCCGCCCGCCATAACCGCGTCCGGTCCGTGGTCAGCGGCACGCCCGCCCGCCCGCGCCTGTTTGTCTTCCGCGCCAACCGCCATATTTATGCCCAGGTGATAGACGACGCGGCCGGCAAGACCTTGGCAGCGGCTTCCAGCCTGGAGCTTGCCGGGAAAGCAGGCAAGGGAAGTAAGAAGACCGATACGGCCAAGGAAGTCGGCAGGCTAGTCGCAGGCAAAGCGCTGGCTAAAAACATCAAGGCCGTAAAATTTGACCGGGGCGGTTTTGCTTATCATGGCCGGGTTAAAGCCCTGGCCGAAGGCGCCCGTGAAGGCGGATTGGAATTTTAATTTTAATGTTATTTAGGATTTAAGCTTATGCCAATGGAAAGAAGAAGGCCGCCGCGCCGCGGCGGTGAACGCGAACGCAGCGAGTTTGACCAGAAGGTCGTGGAAGTCAAAAGAGTCACGCGCGTGGTCGCTGGCGGCAAGAGAATGCGCTTCCGCGCCCTGGTGGTCATCGGCGACCGCAAGGGCCGCGTCGGCATGGGCCTGAAAAAGGGGACCGATGTGTCCGAAAGCGTGAACAAGGCCGTGGCCGCCGCCAAGAAGAATATGGTGACTCTGCCGCTGGTCAATGAAACTATCCCGCACGAGGTGAACATTAAATACAAGTCTTCCAGCCTGATGCTGAAGCCGGCCAAGCCCGGCAGCGGCGTGATTGCCGGCGGCGCCGTCCGTTCGGTTATGGAACTTTCGGGCGTGAAGAACGTTGTCTGCAAAATGCTCGGCTCCAACAACAAGGTTAACAATGTCAAGGCTGTCTTCGCCGCCTTTCGCCGCATGAAGAGCAAAGAGGAGCTGGCAAAGCTGAGGAAATAATTTTTTTATGATCAAATTACACGAACTGAAAAAGAATCCCAAATCGGTTCACCGGCGCAAGGTTGTCGGCCGCGGTTTGGGCAGCGGCCGCGGCACCTATGCCACCCGCGGCAACAAGGGCCAGACCAAGCGCACCGGCCATTCCAAGATGCCCGTGGTTTTTGAAGGCGGCCGCCAGCCGCTGGTCCGCCAGTTGCCGAAAAGCCGCGGATTCAAATCCCTGCAGCAAAAGCCCGCTGCGGTTAGCTTGTCCCGCTTAAACGTGTTTGAGGACGGCGCCACGGTGGATTTGCAGGCCTTAAAAGCCAAGGGCGTAGTGGATGCGGCCGTAACCAAAGTCAAAATTTTGCAGGGCGAGACCAAAAAGAAATTGACGGTCAAACTGCCCGTTTCCGCTGCCGCCAAGGCGGCGGTGGAAAAAGCCGGCGGCAAAGTCGTATAACTTGAAACATAAAACATGAAGCATGTGTCGCAGTAATTCATGTTCCATGCTTCATGCTTCATGAACTTTATGAACAAAATCTCTTTAATTTGGAAAACGAAAGACCTGCGCAACAAAATTTTGATTGTGACGGGTCTTTTATTGTTAACGCGCGTCTTGGCGCACGTGCCGATTGCCGGCATTGATATTTCTGGCTTGAAGAATTATTTCCAGCAGAGCCAGTTTTTTAATCTGCTGGATATTTTTTCCGGCGGCGGCCTGACTAATTTTTCCGTGGCCATGCTCGGCGTCGGGCCTTACATCACGGCTTCCATTATCATGCAGCTGCTGACCATTGTTGTTCCTTCCCTGGCTGACATGCAAAAGGAAGGCGGCGAGGCCGGCCGGGCCCAGATTAACCAGTATACGCGCTACCTGACCATTCCGCTGGCGGCCCTGCAGGCTTTCGGCACCATCCGTTTGCTGCAAAGCCAGGGCGGCGCTGCGGTCTTGGGCGCTTTTACCCCGTTTCAATGGTTTACCGTGCTGCTGTCCGTAACCACGGGCACGATGCTGATGATGTGGCTGGGCGAGATTATGTCCGAATTTGACATTGGCAACGGCGTGTCGCTGATTATTTTTGCCGGCATTGTCTCCCGCATTCCTTCCAACTTCGGCTTTTTGACCAGTTGGTACGATTCCACCAAGCTGCCGATTGTCCTGGCATTTGCGGCCATGGTCTTAATTGTCATTGCAGGCGTTGTCCTGGTGACGGAGGCCCAGCGCAATATCCCGATTGCCTATGCCAAGCGCGTGCGCGGCAACAAGCTGTTTGGCGGGGTTAACACCCATCTGCCGCTGCGCTTGAACCAGGCCGGCGTAATTCCGATTATCTTCGCCATTTCCATCATGCTGTTTCCGGCCATGATTGCGCAGTTCTTCATTAACGCCAAGACCGCGGCTCTGGCCAATCTGGCCCAAAAAACCATAAACTTGTTTAATTCCCAGGGGCTGTTTTACGGCGTAACTTACTTCCTGCTGGTCATGGCTTTCACTTATTTTTACACCGCGGTAGTGTTTAACCCGGAAGAGATTGCCGAGAACGTGCAAAAGAACGGCGGATTCGTGCCCGGCCTGCGCCCCGGCAACCAGACGGCGGAATTTCTGAGCATGGTACTAAACCGGATTACTTTGGCCGGCGCCTTCTTTCTGGCGCTCATTGCCATTTTGCCGCTGATTTTGCAGAACTACACCGGCACGACCAGCCTGACTTTCGGCGGCACGTCCCTGCTGATTGTGGTTTCCGTGGTCATTGAGGTAATCAAGAAAATAGAAGCCCAGCTGACCATGCACGATTACGAAGGGTTCTAGGATTATTGTAAAAGTGAAATTGTCCGGTCTCCCTCCCCAAGATATGGGGAGGGAGATTTTGTTTTGGCAAGCCGGGAAGTTAGGGAATGCCGGCAATTTACTGTCCTAAGCAAACCTGCCATACTACTGTTAGTCGGAGGCAGCGGGTTTTGATTAGAATCAAATTAAAACCATTATTATATTTGATATGCAGCGTGAACAATTTGAAAATTTGGTGAACGAGGCCGTGGCGTTGCTGCCGGCAAATATCCGGGAAAAACTGGATAATGTCGCTATCGTCGTGGAGGAGGGGGAGAGTCCGAATAATTCCCTGTTCGGATTATATCACGGCGTGTCGCAGCTGCTGCGCGGGCCGGGTTACGGGATTGGCGGCACGCTGCCGGATAAAATTACGATTTGGCAGGGGACCATAGAAAAGTTTGCTCAAGACGAATCGCAAATACCGGGCTTGATAAGAAGAGTGGTCTGGCACGAAATCGGCCATCATTTCGGTTTTGATGAGGCCGGCATCCGCCGGCTGGAACAGAAGTGGGCGCAGCAGGGCAAGGTTTAGCTGGCAGGCCGGTTCTTCGTGGCTTTGGCTTTGACAAAATACCCAAAAAGGGATAAAATAAAAGGCTAAATGTGTTATAATTTATAGGTAATTTTTATGGCGGAAACCGGCTCTAAACTGGATATTGAAAAATTGACTCCGCAGCAGCGGGCGGAATTGTTGCATGCTCTGGAAAAAGAAAAAGACCGGGCGGAAATGACTCCTGCCGTCCGGCCGGAAGACCGCGGCCGGGCGGAGCAGCCGGCGATTGTTTTGCCCGATGCGCCGGCGGCGGCTTCCTTGCCGCGCCAGGAACAAAGCGGAGAACCTTTGGCTGCCGTTCCTGCGGCGGACGGTCCAGGCGCCGATGAACTGGTCAGCACGCTGGAAGACAAGCAGCTGGTCGGCCGGGGCGGCGAGCCTTTGGCCAACTTGCGCGAACTGATGGAAAAATTGCAGCAGTAAGCGCCAAGCTTCCAGCGGTAAAGAAAAATAAAAATCAATGCCTTTTGCTTTTAGCGTCATTAACATAGCGGTGCTGGCTTTGGCGGGGTTGATAGTCCTGTTCGGGGCTGTCTTTTTTTATTTTTATAAGCGCCATGTCTACCATCGCCGCCACATTATTCCGCGTTTTCGGGATTCCGTGTTTTTGGAAATCCAAATGCCCAAGGAAACCTCGCCGGACAAAGAAGATCAGCGGCCCAAGAGCGAGGAGGAAAAGAAACAGCTGATTGCCGTGGCCGAACAGCTGTTTACCACCCTGTCTGAATCCGGCCATAATAAAGGCTGGCTGCTGGGCAAGGATTATTACAGTTTTGAAATCGCCTGCACGGACAAGAAGATCAGTTTTTATGTCAATTGTCCCAAGCATCTGCAGGAGCTGGTGGAAAAACAGATCCAGGCCCAGTATCCTCACGCCTT
>CAZJLL010000033.1:0-11909 GCA_964547145.1 uncultured Candidatus Saccharibacteria bacterium
CGTGCTTACCCTGCCATTATTCCGCCTGGAGGTCCAGGAGATAGCCGACGTGCTGCAATATGCCCAAAAAAAGGCCTTAAGCCTGTTTGCCTCTCTGGAGGCGCTTACTGCCGGCGCCGCGCCGATTAGTGCGGCGGCGAGGCGGGGCCTGGACGGCCTGCTGCGCCAGCTGCGGGGCCACCACCAGCTGGCCCAGCAAAAAAGCGCCGCCGAGGTGTTTGTCCAAATTATCCGCGACCTTAAATTTGCCGACCGGCTGGAGGAGGACACCCAGGAAAACGCCGAAAATCGCGAACTGATTGAACAATTTTATAAAAAAATAGAATCGTTTGAATCGGAAAACGCCGATAAAAGCCTGCACAGCTTTCTGCGCCAGCTTGATTTAGAGCAGCAAGCGGGCGATCAGGGCAAAATTAATTTTGATCCAAATTTGGGGCCGGAAAGCTTAAAAGTACTCACCGTCCACAGTGCCAAAGGGCTGGAATTTGAAACAGTATTTGTCATTAATCTGGTAGACAAGCGTTTTCCCAGCGTGTCCAAGCGCGACTCCATAGAGATTCCACCGGCACTGGTCAAAGACATCCTGCCCGAAGGAGATTTTCACCTTCAGGAAGAGCGCCGGCTATTCTACGTGGCCTTGACCAGAGCCAAAAAAAATCTTTTTTTGACCTGGGCCCGTGATTACGGCGGCAAACAGGCTAAAAAACCCTCCCAATTCCTGGTCGAAGCCGGGCTGGTACCCGGCGAAAAACTCAGCCGCGCCACCGGCAAAGTAGTGTTTACCAAACCAATAACGGCCGGACCTGCCGTCTTTCAGCTGCTGCCCGACAAATTTTCCTATTCCCAGCTGAAGGACTTTGAAACCTGCCCGCTGAAATACAAATACCAATACTACCTCAAGCTGCCGGTGCCGGGCAGCCACTACCTGAGTTTTGGCAACACTATGCATAAAGTATTTGAAGAATTCCTGCGGCAATTCAAAGACAGCCGGAACTTTAGCCAGCAGGATCTGTTCGGCAAAAGCAGGCTTAAGCCGCGGCTGCCGGGATTTGAAATTTTGGAAAAACTATACGAAAAAAACTGGATAGACGAATGGTACCCCAGCGCCCGCGAACGCGCCAGCTACTTCAAACAGGGCCAGGACATGCTAAAGCAGTTCTACGAGGAATGCCAGGCGCATTTGCCCGACCCTAAATACATTGAACAGTCTTTTATCCTGTTTTTGGACAAATACCGCTTGGTCGGCCGGATTGACCGGGCGGACCAGACACCCCAAGGCCTGATTATTTACGACTACAAAACAGGCCGGGCGCCCAAAAAAAATGAAAAACGGGATATTGATCAGCTCTACATTTATCAGTGGGCGGCGCAAGAACACTTAAAAGAAAAAGTTGCCGCCCTGCGCTACTGGTACTTAAAAGAGCCGGAACCGTTTTTGGAAGAACCGCTGGCCAGCCCCGAAGAACTGCAGCAGCTAAAAGGGGAGCTGTTCCAGCTGATCGAAAAAATCATCAATACCATCAAATATGACCGCTTTAAGGAAGAACACAGTTTAGTCCGCGACCACAAGTGCGACTACGAAGATCTGGAATAAAGCGCCGGCCGGATTATGCGAAGCTAAATAAATTATGTTATAATTAACATGGCAGCTAACCCAAAAACTCAAACCAGCCTGCTGGTGTTCAGTACATTCCTTGCCGCGTTTTCCCTGGCTTCAATTATCAGTTTTACCGACCCCAAAGCGGCTTCCTGGATTACGTTCGCCTTTTTCTATGCCAGCCTGTTTCTGTTTTCACTTGGAATATTCACCTTGCTGGGATTGGGACTGAGGCAGTGGCTGGCACCGGGGCTCTATGTCTTAAATTTAGGCCATAGTTTCCGCCAGGCGCTGCTGCTGGCCTTGCTTATCACCATTTCCGTAATCCTGCTCTCCAAACATTTACTCTTCTGGTGGGTGGAAGCCAGTCTAATTCTCTTTTTTGCCGCCATTGAAGCCTTTTTAAACCTGAAAGCCTAAAATCAAAATTGGCCATGGATACGCCGGACAACCAAACCAAAATCAGCCCCGAACCGCTGCCGCCAGGAGGCGAGGCAGCGCCGGCTTCGCCCCGATCGGAATACTTGTTTTTCAATGTAATGCCCAAAAGCCGCGGACAGGCCCAGGTTGTTCAGCCGACTTTAAAAATCAGCCAAGATGCCGGCGCCCCGGGCGCGGGACCGGATTTTCTGCAAAAGCATAAGGCGCTGCTGCTGATTATTCTCGCTATTTTAATCGTCGGCGCGGCGGTTTATTTTATTTTCAACTATATCGGCCGGCAATCTTACCAGCCGACCAATTATCTCATTAGCCATCCTGACGCGCCGGCGGCCAGCAGCACCCAGCCTGCAGCGAATTCCACGCCGGGCAGTTTTACCACCAGCCAGGACTGGCGCGATAAATTTTTTCCGGGCTGCCAGGATGCCAGTCTGTGCGGAGATACGGCGGACCCTGACCACGACGGTTTGACTAACCAGCAAGAGTTCCTCATTGGAACAGACCCGAATAATCCGGATTCCGACCAAGATGGGCTGTCGGACGGCGACGAAACTGATGTGTTCGGCACTAACCCTTTAAACGGCCATACTGCAAACGATCCCCAGTATAATGACAGCGACTATGTTAAAGGCGGCTACGATCTAGGCACGGGTAAAAAACTAAGCCAGGCGCAAATCCAGAATATTTCCGCAAAAATGGCCCAGTTTGGCCTGCACGAACCAACCCTGCGAACCCTGGGCGACGTGGTTAATTCTGTTTATGGATTTTCCACCGGCCTGACGCCTGCCGCAGGCAATATGGCCAGTTCCACCCCGGCAGCCAGCAGCACCGACGAGTCTTTATCAGCCAAGCAGGATCGCGACACCCAGCGTTCGAATACCATTAAAAATATTGAGGCGGGTTTGGTTAAATACCAGGCCGACAACCAGACTTATCCGCTAACCAGCGACTTCGGCACCATGTTTGCTTATGTCAAGCCGTATCTGAAAGTAGCGACCAACCCGACCGACCCGGTTAACCAGCCGCCTTATGTTTATACCTACGCCGCCAATGCCGATGGCAGCGATTTCAGCCTGTCGTTCTACAGCGAAGTGGCTGGCCAGCTGATTTCCAAAAATGCGGCGGACGCGCAAAAAGATACCAGCATGGAACAGGCCGGCGTTTATGACAACCAGCGCGAGACCGACTTGGAAACCCTGCGGACGGCTTTACTGCTTTATTCGCAAAGCAATGTTGCCGGCAGCCAGGATTACGTATTCCCAACCAAGGACAAATATAAAACCGCCCTGGTGCCTTCTTATATCTCCCAAATTCCCAAAGATCCGAAAACCGGCGTCGACTACGACTACGAAGTCTCGGCCACTTTCAACACCTTTACCCTCAAAGCCGTGCTGGACAACCCGCCGGCGGGCACTACCGGATATTTATGCAACCAAGACAGCTGCCAGAATTATTGATGAATATCTGAGATAGATTTGATAATTAACAATTAGCTTTTAAAATGACGGGGCTTTTTCAAAAAATTAAAAATTGGCTGGCGCCGCAGGCCGCCAAAACTTTTCCCGGCATTATTGCCGCCAAAGTCATCGCCATAGAAAAACATCCCAACGCCGACCGCCTGCGCATAATCCGGCTTGATACCGGGGGGCGAACGGTTTATCCCGTCGTCTGCGGCGCTTTTAACTTTGGCGAAGGCGCCTTGGTGGCGCTGGCTTTGCCCGGCGCGCAAATAACCCAAGATATCCATTCGCCGGAGCACGAGCCATTCGTCCTGCAAAAAGCCAAAATCCGCGGAGTGGAAAGCCAGGGCATGATATGCGCGGCCTTTGAACTGGGACTGGCCTCCGAACCGGGAGAGGGGATTGTCTTACTTAAAGACACCGCAACTCCGGGTAGCCAATTACGGCCGGAAATGATAAAATAGCAGCAAGTACCAGGTAGCACGCAGCAAGGAATGCATTTGTTAATGGTCCTTGATACTTGCTACTAAGCCCTTGCTACTTTTAACTTATGTCACAAATAATAATTGATACGGCCGAAGAAAAACGCCTAAAACAGGAACTGGACAAGCGTACCGATTTTGAGGCGGCCCGCATCAGACGCTATCTGGCCATGCCGGACCTGTCGCGCACCAAAGGCAGCCCGATTGCCGAAATTGCGGAGCGGATTCTCCACAGCCCGTACTTTAAGGATCTGGATACCATCCAGACTCCGGAAATTGTTCCGGCCGACATCAGTTTTGATTTATTCGATTTTCCGGCCAATCATCCGGCCCGCAGCCATTCCGATACTTATTACGTGGATGATAAAAATATCCTGCGCACCCATACGACGGTAATGTGGTATTACTATCTGCAAGACGAAGGCGTTAAAACCAGGATAAAAAATAATCAGCCGGTCGGGGCCTTCAGCTTCGGCAAGGTCTACCGTAAGGACGAAATTGACCGGCGGCACATGAACGTCTTCCACCAGATTGACGGCTGGTATCTGGCGCCGAAAAGCCTAAGGACCATTGGCCAGACCGATTTGGAAGAAGCTTTGGGCAACATTGCCAAGGCCGTGTTCGGGCCGGACGCCAAGTATCGGCTAAACCCGGACACGTTTCCTTACACTAACCCTTCTTTGGAAATGGAAGTGGAGATTAACGGCAAGTGGGTGGAAGTAGTAGGTTGCGGCGTGGTCAAAGGCAGCGTGCTGGAAAAACTCGGCGTCGATTCAGCTAGCTACACGGGTTGGGCCTTCGGCTTCGGCCTGGAAAGACTGGCTATTGTCAGCATGGAATTGCCGGACATCCGCCTGCTCTGGAGCAATGACGAACGGGTTAAAAAGCAGCTGCGCCTGGGCCAAAAATTCATTGAGGTCAGCAAATACCCGCCCATTAGCCGCGACATATCTTTTATCGTAGACAAATCTTTTGTGCCCAACGATTACTTTGACCTGATCCGAGAAATCGGAGGAGATCTGGTGGAGCAGGTTGAACTGTTGGATAAATATGAGAACGCAGCAAAATTCGGGCCGGACCGCATCAGCTATACTTACCGCGTCGTTTACCGCAGCCCGGAGCGGACTTTGAAAAATGAAGAAGTGGAGCCCCTGCAAAAAAAATTATACGACGAAACCCACCGCATTTATCATGCGGAACTGCGTTAGTCTAAAACCTTTTTCCGCAACAGGGCAAAGTTTTGAATTGTTGATAACTTTTTACTAATATCCCTCTTATATAAGAGGGATATTATATATAAAACTACTGGCAATTTTGGCAAAAATATGCTAAAATTTTATCAGATATAAAAGCCAAGTCCGCTTGGAATTTTATTTGTTTATCACGCGTTTTTTTGAAAATTAGCATTGTTTTTCATGGCTAAAGACGACAAAAAGAAATCCAGCTATACCGCCGAAAATATTACCGTCCTGGAAGGCCTGGAGCCGGTCCGGAAGCGCCCCGGCATGTATATTGGTTCCACCTCCTCAACCGGCCTGCACCATCTGATTTGGGAAGTTGTGGACAACTCCGTGGACGAAGCCATGGCCGGCTACGCCACCAAAATCGGCGTCCTCATCCAAAAGGACGGCGGCGTAACCGTGGCTGACAACGGCCGCGGCATCCCGGTGGACATAGTCAAGGCAACAAAAAAATCGGCGCTGGAAACCGTCCTGACCGTCCTGCACGCGGGCGGCAAGTTCGGCGGCGATGCCTCGGGCTACAAGGTCTCCGGCGGATTGCACGGCGTCGGCGTTTCCGTCGTCAACGCCCTGTCCACCAACCTGATTGCCCAGGTTAAGCGCGACGGCAAAATTTACGAACAGAAATACAAAATCGGCAAGCCTCAGGGCCAGGTTAAGGTCGTCGGCAAGATCGACAAAGACGATCCCGACCAGACCGGCACCTTGATTACCTTTTATCCGGACGGCACGATTTTTGAAACTACGGAGTTCAACTTTAAAACCGTGCTGGAGCACCTGCGCAGCCAGGCTTATCTGACCAAAGGCCTGCATTTTATCATTACCGACGAGCGGACAGGGTTAACCTACCAGTATTACTTTGAGGGCGGCGTGGTCAGCTATATTAAGCAGCTGAACCGCAACAAAAAAACCAAGAACATACCGGTCTACATCAACAAGACGCTGGACGACGTTATGGTCGAAGTGGCGATGCAGTATACCGACGACTATGACGAACGCATCTTGGCTTACGCCAACAATGAATATAACCCCGAGGGCGGCATGCACGTCACCGGTTTTCGGACCGCGCTGACGCGCTGCATCAATGCCTACGCCACCAAAAACAATTACGTCAAGGAGTCGGAAAAGCTGGCCGGCGAAGACATGCGCGAAGGATTATCGGCCATTATTTCGGTCAAGCTGCCCAACCCCCAGTTTGAGGGCCAGACCAAAGCCAAGCTGGGCAATCCCGAAGTCCGCACTGCGGTAGAAACCGTAGTCGGCGAAGCATTGGAGATTTATTTGGAAGAACACCCCCAGGAAGCCGGCCGGATTATTGAAAAAGTCGTCCTGGCCGCCAAGGCCCGCCTGGCCGCGCGAGCCGCGCGCGACTCCGTCATCCGCAAGGGCGTACTGGAAGGCCTGGCCCTGCCGGGCAAGCTGGCCGACTGCTCTGAGTCCGATCCGGCCAAGTGCGAACTGTATATTGTGGAAGGAGACAGCGCCGGCGGCAGCGCCAAACAAGGCCGCGACCGCCGCTTCCAGGCCATCCTGCCTCTGCGCGGTAAAATTTTAAATGTGGAACGGGCCCGCCTGGATAAAATGCTGTCCAGCCAGGAAATCAAAAACCTGGTCATTGCCTTCGGCACCGGCATTGGCGAACTTTATGACATTAGCAAGCTGCGCTATCACCGCATCATTATCATGACCGATGCCGATGTGGACGGGGCGCACATCCGCACCCTGCTGCTGACCCTGTTTTACCGCTATTTTCCCGATATCATCAAAAACGGCCACTTGTATATTGCCCAGCCGCCGCTGTTCCAGGTTAAGGTCGGCAAAAATGCCCGCTACGCTTTTAGCGACGATGAGCGCGACCGGGTTTTAAAAGAGCTGGTAGGCGAAGCCAAAACGGCGCGCAGCGGCAAAAGCAAGGGCAGGGCCGCTGCGGAAGAAGGAGAGGAAGGCGAAGAGGCGTCAACGGTGGAAGAAACCACGGCCGGCGCCATGGACGGAATCAAATATACCATCCAGCGCTACAAAGGCCTGGGAGAAATGAATCCCGGCCAGCTCTGGGAAACCACCATGGATCCGCAAAACCGGGTCATGCTGCAGGTAAACATCCAGGACGCGGAAAAAGTCAGCGAGATCTTTGAGATTTTAATGGGCGACGAAGTGGCGCCGCGCAAGCGCTTTATCACTACCCACGCTAAAACCGTCAAAAATTTGGATATTTAGCTTCCCGCAGCCTAAGGTTTGACACAAAAACAAATCTGGCTTAATATATACGCTAGTCTTAACTTATTCACTGATTAATTGATTCGGTTGGTTTTGCGGTTTACCCGCCGTACTAACCGCTCAATCGATAAATCATCAAGTCATAAAATTTTAATCTCTCATGGCTAAAAAATATCTGCTGACCCAGGAAGGTTTGCAAAAACTGAATGAAGAACTGAAGGAGCTCATCAATAAAAAGCGCCCCGATATTATTGAGCGCATCCGCGAAGCGGCCAGCCACGGCGATCTGTCGGAAAATGCCGACTACGCCCAGGCCCGCGAGGAGCAGAGCTTTACCGAAGGCCGCATCCAGGAAATTGAGGACATCATCAAAAATGCGGAAATCATCAGCACCGGCGGACACGCCGGCACGGTAACCATCGGTTCCACCGTAACGATTAAAGTCGGCGGCGGCGAGCGCAAATATACCATTGTCGGCAGCAACGAAGCCAACCCCAAGGAAGGCAAAATTTCCAACGAATCAACGGTCGGCAAAGCCCTGCTCGGCCATAAGGTCGGGGAAAAACTGCGCGTAGCCGCTCCGGCCGGAGAGATGGAATACGAAATCATGGCAATCGGCTAAGGCCAAACAATAACTGCCCATAAGAAAAGCCGCTTTAAAAAAGCGGCTTTTCTTTTTTCCGGCAAATTTGGTATAATACAGCCATTATGAATGAACGGCTCGAAGACATTATTCAGACCCGGCGGGCCAAGCTGGACCGGATTAAGGCCTCAGGCATTGATCCTTATCCTTCCGCCACCGAACGCACGCACACCAACCGGCAGGCGCTTGATGATTTTGACGCGCTGGCCGGCAAGGACATTACCCTGGTCGGACGCATCCGCAGCTGGCGCGACATGGGCAAGATTACTTTTGCCCATGTGGAAGACGGTACCGGCAAAATCCAAATCCTATTTAAGGCCGCGGAAGTCGGGGAAGAAGCCTTCGGGTTCTTGTCGGAAAATTTTGATATCGGCGATTTTATCCAGGCCACAGGCACTCTCTTCACTACCAAAACCGGAGAAAAAACCCTGCAAGCCAAAAGCTTCAAGCTGCTGGCCAAATCGCTGCTGCCTTTGCCTTCGGAACATTACGGCATAGCGGATGAGGAAACAAAACTTAGAAAACGCTATCTGGATATACTGCTCAATCCGGATACAAAAGAAATCTTTGAACGAAAAGCAAGATTCTGGAATTCCATGAGGCGTTTTTTGGATCAAAAGGGCTTTTTAGAGCTGCAAATGCCCGTATTAGAAGCGGTTCCGGGCGGAGCCGAAGCCGAGCCTTTTATTACCCACCACAAGGCTCTGGACCGCGATTTTTATCTCCGCATCTCCCTGGAGCTGCCGCTAAAAAAAATGCTGGTTGCAGGATATGAGAAGGTCTTTGAAATAGGACGAATTTTTCGCAACGAAGGCATCTCCGGCGAACATCTGCAAGATTACACTCAGATGGAATTTTACTGGGCCTATGCCTCTTTCAGCCAGCTGATGGACTTTTGCCAGGAAATGTATCAATACGTAATCCAGGAGACGTTTGGCACCCTCAAATTGGCTCACGGCGGCATAGAAGTGGATTGGAGCGGGGAATGGCCCAGGCGCGATTACTTAAAACTTTTTCAGGAACATACCGGACTGGACTTAATGTCCTGCAGTGACGAAGATCTGAAAAAATATGCCGGCGGCAAAGGTATAAAATACGAGGATTTTGCCCGGCGCGGCCGCTTAATCGACCTGATCTTCAAAAAAGCCGTGCGCATCAACATTAAAGCTGATAAGCCGTACTTCCTGACTAATCAGCCGATTGAGCTGGAACCGCTGGCCAAACGAGATCCCAAAAACCCGAAAATCGTGCAGCGCATGCAGATTGTGGCCTACGGCAGCGAACTGGGCAAGGGCTTCGGCGAACTCAATGATCCGATTGACCAGCGCGGCCGCTTTGAACAGCAAATGCAGCTCCGGGCAGCGGGGGATAAAGAAGCGCAAATGATAGACGAAGACTACGTGGAAGCCATGGAATATGGCATGCCGCCTGCGGCCGGATTTGGCGTAAGCGAACGCCTGTTTTCCATGCTCTACGGCAAATCCATAAGGGAAACCGTAGTTTTTCCGCCTATGAAAAGCGGCAAATAGCCCAAAACTAGCCGCATTTTATGAAGCTGTTCATAGGCACAACCAATTCCGGCAAGCTGGCCCATTACCGGCAATTTCTTTCCGGCAGCGGCATTGAGATTATTACTCCGAACGATTTAAACATTGCCGGGCAACCGGAAGAGACTGCGGATACCGTGGAAGGGAATGCGATATTGAAAGCCAAATTCTATTTTCAAAAATCCCGGCTGCCAACCCTTTGCGACGATGCCGGCTTTGAAATTCCGGCGCTTGGCAACTGGCCGGGCACTCACGCCCACCGCATTAACGGCCAAGAGGCCGGCGACCGGGAAATTATTGATGCAATAACGGCCCGAATGAAAAATCTGACAGGAGAGGATCGCCGCGCCAGAATGCGCGTGGTCCTGGCGCTGGCAACGCCCGATGGAAAAATCCGAACCGCCAGCGGCGAAATCTCCGGCTTGGTGCCGGCGCAACACTATGACAAACTCATGCCCCGCTTTCCCTATCGTTCACTGTTGTTTTTGCCCGAACTTAACAAATGGTTCTACGACCTAACCGAAGCTGAAGAAAATAAACTCGGCTATCGCCGCGCCGCTTTGGAAAAAATCAAAAGTTACCTCTTCTAGCAGCTAAAAACTATCCACTAATCATAAAATACCATGCTGGACATGAAATTTATCCGCGATAATGCGGACAAGGTCAGGGAAGCGATAAAAAACAAGAGGATTGATCTGGATTTGGATCAGCTGCTGGATCTGGACGCCAAACGGCGCGACTTGCTGACAGAATTGGAAGGGCTGCAGGCGGCCAAAAACCAGGCCTCCAAAGAAATTCCCAAACTCGCGGGAGAAGAAAAACAGGCCAAATTGCTGGAAATGAAAGAAGTGGACGCCCGGGCCTCGGAACTGAAAAAGCAGGCTGAACAGATTCTGCCGGACTATGAGCGGCTGATGTACATGGTACCGAATATACCCAGTCCGGAAACACCGGTCGGACCTGATTCTTCCGGCAACCTGCCCTGGCGCTACTGGAGTTCTGCTTTAGGCGTAGTTGATCCAGCCAAAGAACCGGAAAAAGTCAAAGACATTCCAGCCAAATTCGCTTTCCCGATCAAAGACCACATCACCTTGGGCAAAGAACTGGATTTGATCGATACCGAAACCGGAGTCAAAACCTCCGGCTTCCGCGGCTACTACCTAAAAAACGAAGCGGTGCTGCTGCAGTATGGCCTGCTTTGGCTGGCTTTGAAAAAGATGCAGGAAAAAGGTTTTACCCTGATGGTGCCGCCGGTGCTGGTAAGGGAATTTGCCTTGTTTGGCAGCGGCCATTTTCCGGCGGGACGTGAGGAAATTTACCGCATAGCAAATTCCAGCGAACAAGACCCAATTTACCTGGCCGGAACATCCGAACCATCGCTGCTGGCTTACTTTGAAGGGAAAACTCTGGCGGAAAGTGATTTGCCCGTCAAGGTCTGCGGCATTTCTTCCTGTTACCGCAGCGAAGTAGGCAGTTATGGCAAAGACACCAAAGGCATTTACCGCATACATGAATTTATGAAAGTGGAGCAGGTTGTGCTCTGCAAAGCCGATATTATTGAAGGCGATAAATGGCTGGAAGCAATGCGGGAAATAGCGGAAAGCCTGCTGCAGGACTTAAAACTGCCTTACCGCGTGCTCAATATCTGCACCGGCGATATGGGCGCAGGCAAATATAAAATGTACGACGTTGAGACCTGGATGCCGTCGCGCAATGATTTCGGCGAAACCCATTCCGATTCCAACCTGACCGACTGGCAAGCGCGGCGGCTGAACATAAAATATAAAACGGCCGACGGCAAAACCAAACACGTCTACAGCCTCAACAACACCGTCGTGGCCAGCCCGCGCATCCTTATTGCTTTGCTGGAAAATTACCAGCAGGCCGACGGCAGCGTCAGCGTTCCGGAAGCGCTGCGCCCCTATGTCGGCAAGGATACCATAAAAAGATAACTGCGCATGTTCGGCAAAAACAAAAATAAACCCGATTACCGGGTGCGCTTTCAAAACGCCCGCTTCCGCCGCCAGCTCAGCCGCGCCCGGGAATACAAGCGGCCCCAGCGCGCCGTTCCTGCCACGGCCTGGCAGCAGCTGCTGAAAAAATTTGGCCTGGGTTCCTGGTGGTCTAAAACCCTGACCGCCGGCATTTTTTTGCTGCTGGTCTATCTGGTTTATGTGCCGAATTTTCTTTACATCAAATCCGTAGACATAGCCGGCACAGACGAAGCGGGGCAGACAGTCGCCGAAAGCCTGACCGCCTCGTTTCTTGACAAAAAAATTCCCTG
>CAZJLL010000034.1:0-2841 GCA_964547145.1 uncultured Candidatus Saccharibacteria bacterium
AAAGGCTTTAATGAGCAGCCTTTAAAATTTGAACAGAGTTTTGTTATAACTTTTTCCGAAGGTATATAATTACGGACTGCTTTCGCCGCGGTATTCGGATCTTATTGTATCGGATATAAAAAAAGCATGGCCCTTTAGGGCCATGCTTTAAGTTTTTATACCTTAATGATTTCTATTTCGGTGTAGGCTTGGCGGTTGCCGATTTTTCGGCGGTATTTGCTCTTGGCCTTGTATTTGAGCACGTTGATTTTTTTGGCGCGGCCCTGTTTTAAGACCTTGCCTTCCACCGTGGCGCCGGCCAGGTAAGGCTTGCCGACCGTGGCTTCGCTGGCCGTGGCGGTCAGCAGGACTTTATCAAAAGTGACGGTCTGGCCTGCTTCAATGGCCAATTTTTCCACCTGGATTTTATCCCCTTTTTCCACCAGGTATTGTTTGCCGCCGGTTTCAAAAATAGCGATCATGGCAGTTAAGTTGTGAATTTAGTGACTAAATAATACTGGTATAGTTTAGCAAAAACTTAGATTTTCGTCAATCCGGATTTACGGCCGGCGCGGTTTTTCGGCGGCCTGTCCGCCGTAATCGAATAAGTCGGGGATGTGGGGGTGCCGCCGCTTATACAAAACCACGGTGGTCAAGGCAATCCCGACCATGACGCAGAGCAGGATGACCAGCGCAATAAGTTTGCCTAAAGACTGGAGAAAAATCGCAATCCCCCCGAAAATGGCAGAAATGGCATAAAGCACCAGCACGGCTTGGCGCTGGGACAGGCCGATATCCATCAGTCTAAAATGCAGGTGTTGCCGGTCGCCGACAAAAGGACTGCGGTGATACCAGAGGCGGCGGACAATAACCCAGGCGACGTCCAAAATGGGGATGCCCATAACCAGGAGGGCTGTGGCAATTTTGGCTCCCAGAATAATGGACAGCACGCCCAAAAAGAAGCCCAGGAAAGTGCTGCCGCCTTCACCCAGAAAAACGGAAGCCGGATTAAAAGCATAGAACAGATAGCCCAGCAGCGCCCCGCTGAATATGACGGCCAGGCTCGCGGTGATTGGCTGGTTGATTTTCGCTTCCAGGGACAGGGCGAACATGGTCAGGCCGCCGATTAAAGCGATGCCGGCGCACAGCCCGTCCAGCCCGTCCAGCAGCTTGGTGGTAAAAATCATGCCCATCATCCAGGCCCAGGCAAACAGGCCGGACAGCGGCAGGCCGAAAATAAGATAATCCAGGTTCAGGGGCGCGCCGAAAGGGTTGGAAATGAACTTGATGCCCACGCCGATGCCCGACCAAACTATAACAAGCGAGGCTACGGCCGGAAACAGCCATAAAATTTTCGGCGGCAGATTATATTTGTCGTCCAGTGCGCCGCCGGCGATTAAAATGAACCCTCCGGCGATTATGGCCAGGAAAAATTTTAGCGGCACGACGGCAAAATCTACCCGGCCAAAATGCAGGTAGGCCAAGAGCGACAGAAAAAAGGCGCTATAAACAGCCGCGCCGCCCAGCAGCGGCGTAGGGTTTGGATGGAGCTTGCGGCCGGCATTGGGAACATCCAAAATTCCCCAGCGCGCGGCCAGGCGCTTGATCAGCGGCGTCAGCAGCAGCGCCGCCGCCGCCGCCAGCAAAAACAACAGTAAGTAGGTCATAAGGTTGGTGTGCCTTCCGATTAGGGGGCTTTCTTGGTCAACCAGCTTTATTTTAGCATGCTTTAGCTGCTTTTGGCGGATTGCATCTCTTTCATGGACAGGCCGGTGTTTTCGCCTTTACGGGCCTTCGGGGTAACCCAGAATTCCAAATAGCGGCCGAACATCAGCCTAGTCTGCGCTTCCACGGCGGGTAGGCTGCCGAATACTACGGAAGTAATTGGCACCAAAAACCATTGCAGATACATCATAATGGAGCGCCAGGCGCTGTATTTGGCCGGCCGTGGCGGCAGCAGAATCAAATTGATGTAGACGCTGAAAATCAGGAACGCAGTGGCAACGGTCATCAGTGTTTTGGTCACCAGCGGCAAATTGTAGCCGATGACGCTGGTGCGAAAAGCGTCGCCTCCTAAAAACAGGGGCAGCCAGCCTAAGGAAGAAATTAGAATACTGGCGGTGGCCCAGTTGAAGTTGCCCTCGGCGTATTGGTAGAGTTTGTAGAGCTTGTCCCACAGATTAGCCCGGCTCTTCAGCAGCGGCAAAATCAGGTGCGGATAGTACTCCACATTGTAGGCCCAGCGCCGTTTTTGTTTATACTGGTTTTTCAGGGTCTGCCAGGTGGTATCGGCCAGGCAGGTATCCAGGGAAATAGGAATAAACAGGGGCGCCACGCGATAGTCGCCGTCATAGTGCAAATAGCATTGCCAGAAAATATAGCCGTCTTCGTTGACAATGTCCTTTTGCCAGAAGCCGACTTCCACCAGGGTCTTAAGCGGCATGGTGTGGGAAGAAAAAGTACGCAGGCGGTCGGGGCGGCTGCTTTCCGTAAATTGCCAGAATGAATTTGATACCGAGACGACGCGGATCAGCGCCGGACTGTCCCAGATGTTGTTGTTGTAGATGGCGATAGGCTGATAGCTTTGCCGGTAGGGTTTTTTTGCCGTTAAAAATTCATACATTACCCGCGCGAAATATTGCGGATGAACAATGGTATCCGAGTCGAAATTGGAAACCAGGACCCGGTCCTCGGCAATTCCCAAGCGCGCCAGTTCCGGGAGAGTCTGTTTGACGGCGTAGCTGGTATTGGCGCTCTTGCCGCGGATTTCGTCCGGCAGGCCGTCGGGGTGCACGGTTATGAGCAGGCGGAAGAATTGCGGTCCGTATTTTTCCTTCAGGCGGCGGGCTACTTCCTGTCCCG
>CAZJLL010000035.1:0-6858 GCA_964547145.1 uncultured Candidatus Saccharibacteria bacterium
TCACATAGCGGTTGGAAACCACGATTTTTCCCTCATCCAACCACTGGCGGATTTTAAAGCTGGCATCAAACCGGTCTACAGCATAAAAGATCGAAGCTGCCTGCGGGCCGACCTGGCCGTATTTGCCGTTGAGATACTCCTCTACCGGACCGGCCGACTTGCTGCCGTACTGCGGAAAATCCGTCATGGCCACCTGGTAGCCGGCGGTTTTTAATTCCTCCACCAGCAGGCCGGTCTGCGTCGCTTTGCCGCTGCCGTCGGTGCCGTCCAAAACAATAAACTTGCCGCGTCCATACCCCCCCTTCTTGGCTTTGCCGAGTTTTAACAGGCTCATATTATTTCAATTGTTTCATTATTTTATCCACGCTGTCATACAATTCCGCCAGCGTGCCGATATTGTCAATTTTAAAATCACAGCGGGCGCCCAGCTGGGGAATTTTCGCCTCGGTCGGCTCGTTCTCCAGGGCGGCAAACTCCTGGGCCGAAAGACTGCTGTCGTCCGCCTTCTCCTGGCGGGCCAAAAACCGCTGATACAGAAGTTCCTGCGGCGCGGTAACATAAAGAAATCTGGCGGCCAGGGCGCGGGCGGTCTCAAATTCGTCCAAAAAACGTATGCCGTTAATTACGCGCAAGGCCTTGTCGGACGATAAAACTTTCTTCCTGACGGCCGGATTTAAAACGCCTTCGTGGAAGACGCTGCGCATGGCCATGCCCAGATCAATCTCGTTGCGCCGGCTCTTGGGCTGATCCAAAATATCCAAAATCTCATCCAAAATATGGCTGTATTTAATCTGAAACGCGCCGTATTTTTCTTCCAGATATTTGCCTACGGTATCTTTTCCCGCCAGCCGCTCGCCGACGATGGCCAAAATCACAGCCATAAAAATTAGGTTTAATTATATCCGCCGGTGCTGCCGATGCCGCCGCGGTCGGAGGAGGCCAGTTTGACGGCTTCTTCCCATTCCGCCTGCTGCACCGGCAAAAACAAACCCTGGGCCAGCCGCTCCCCTTTTTTGATTTCCACGGAAGCGGCCGAAAAATTATAAACTATAATATGAATTTCATCGTTAGGCCCGGCGTAATCCGGATCAATCACCCCAACACCGTTGGCCATGGTCAGTCCTTTCTTAAGGGCCAGACTGCTGCGGGCCGTAATCAGCAAAAAATGGCCCTGGGGGGACTCAATGACCAGGCCGGTAGGAACTTTGGCCACCTGGCCGGGAGCAACCGTTATATCCAAAGCCGCGGCCAAATCAAAACCAGCGGAGGCGGGAGTGTGATAGGCCGGCAGCGCAACGTCCGGGGATAATTTTTTAATCCTTGCCTTCATGAAAAAAATTATTCAAAATTAATCCACTCGTTATTTTTCAGAAAATTTTTGTAATACTGGCTGGCCACGGGCTTGGTGCTGCCGAAATATTTGCTGTTTAGCCGGTCTTTGCCGTAGGGCACTTCAGCTTCGCTGGAAAGCTTAACAAAAGCAACTTGGGCAATCGGCATTTTATAGTAAAGCTTCACCGGCAGGTTGGCCAGGTTATGGAATTCCAAGGTAATTTTTAACGTATTGCCAGGATCCACATATCCGGCCGTGGCGTGGACGACAATGCCGATGCGGCCCAAGGAGGATTTGCCGTTCAGCTGCAGCACCATATCATTGGGTACGGAAACCGTCTCGTAAGTCATTCCCAGGGCAAATTCGCCCGGATGGAGAATAAATTGATGCTCCGCATCTATCACCACCGGTTCCATCATCTCGTCAATCGGCTCTTTCGGGTCAATGCAAACGTTGCGGTTGTGTTTAAACACCAGAAAATCCGCCCCTAAGTGGACGTCTACTGACGCCGGCTGGATGGAATTGGGGAACAGGGGCTCGATTTTAATTTTGCCGTCTTTCAGGCACTGCTTAATGTCTTTGTCGGAAAGGATCATGCTCGTATTTTACGGCTTGGGCTTTTGGCCCGCTCAAAATTTAATGCTTAAAAACGCAAGGTTATTTTACTACACTTTATGCCGGTTGACAAAATCCGGCCGCAACCCTAAAATATCAACAAATGCGCGCACTTTCCTTCGCCATAGCCAGCAAACTGCTCCTGATTATCACTCTCAAGCCTTCGGGCCGAGGAAAGAGTTTGTCTTTGTCCTAAAAAGGATTAAAACTCTCGCCCCCGGCCAACCGGGGGTTTTAAATTTTTGCATTGCGGACACAAGCGCCAAACCGGAAATTTTTGCGCTTGTGTCCGGAAGCCCAAAAAACAAACCAGAGGGAAAATGGAAAAAACTTATGCTTTAAAGTTCAGCCCCGCCGAGGATTTCCTCAAAATCGGCAGGATAAAAGTAACCATAAATGGTCTTGCTTATTCTTGCGCGGTAACCGGCCGCCAGGACGGCCCGAACGGAACCATTGCGGTATACCTGATAATCGATTACGGCATCAACGGAATAAGCCTGGTCGGCACCTGCCTGTTCGGCTATCTCTGCCCGGAGAGCGGCAAAGGCCTTTGCCGGAAAGTCTCATCCTACACCCATCACCTGCCGGCCGATCCGCTTTGCCAGCAACTGGCAGCTGAGCTGCAGAACCAACTGCCGCAAAACCGGGCCTACGGCCACGGCGTCTAAAGCACGACGGCCTGCCGCAATTTGCGGCAATATCAAAACCGCCCTGAGTTTATCGAAGGGCGGTTTTTTCTACCAACTACTTATATTTTATATTTTGACCCGGATGCCGGGACCCATAGTAGCGTTTAAGGTTATGCCGGCAATAAACTGGCCCTTCAGCACGCTCGGCTTAGCCTGCTGCACCGCGGCGAGCAAAGCCCGAAAATTTTCGGTTAAATTCTGCTCGCTAAAATCGCTTTTGCCGATGCTCTGGTGTACGTTGCCGGAATCATCGTTCTTGAAAGTAATTTTGCCGCCGGCAATTTCCTTGACCAGCTGGCCGACGTTTGGCCCCACAGTCCCGGTTTTGGGGTTGGGCATGAGCCCGCGCGTACCCAGAATTTTGGCAATCTGAGCCAGCTTGGGCATTAGCGCCGGCTCTGCCACGGCCACGTCAAAATCGGTCTTTTCTGTTTCCTTAATCTGCTTAATCAAATCTTCCCCGCCAACCACTGTTGCGCCCGCGGCCTTGGCTTCGGCCTCACGCGCTTCGCTGACGAAAGCTGCCACCCGCTTGGTCTTGCCGGTGCCATGGGGCAGGCTGACCGTGCCGCGCACGGCCTGGTCCGTCTTTTTGGCGTCAATATTAGTGCGCACATGAACTTCAATAGAGCCGATAAATTTAGTGTTGGCGGTTTTCTTGGCCAGCGCAACCGCCTCTTCCGGAGAATAAAGCTTAGCTGCGTCCACCAATTCCTGGTTCTGCTTGGCTCGTTTTGCCAATTTTGGCATAAATATCCTTTCGTGGTAAACGATCTTAGAGATCTCCCACAATTAATTAGCTTAGTATCTTAGCAAACCTGTGATATTACTACTACTTTTAGCCTTTTTCACTCTGCAAAAAAGCCTTAATATCCTTTACTGTGCTCATGAACTGGGCGGGGAAAATTATGGTGGAATTCTTTTCCACGGAAATCTCGGCCATCGTCTGCAAGTTGCGCAGCTGCAGGGCAATCGGATGCTGGGCTATGACATCCGCAGCTTCCGCCAATTTTTGCGCCGAGAGCATCTCACCTTCGGCAGCGATGATTTTGGCGCGCTTCTCCCGTTCTGCCTCAGCCTGCTTAGCCATGGCGCGCTGCATATTTTCGGGCAGTTCGATATCTTTGATTTCCGTCACGCTGACCACTACGCCCCAGGCTTCGGTATAGCCGTCCAGCACGTTGCGGATTTCCTTATTGATGGTATCCCGCTCCGACAGGATCTCGTCCAGCAGGAAACGGCCGACGATGTTGCGGATGGTCGTCTGGGCAATCTGGTTAATAGCCGTCATCACGCTTTCAATGGCGACAATGCTTTTTACCACGTCCACCACCTGATAGTAGGCTACCGCGGAAACATCCACCGAGACATTATCCTTGGTGATGATTTTTTGCGGCGGAATCGGCATAGTTACGGTGCGCAAATCCACCTTCTTAATCCATTCAATGTAAGGGATTATCCAGACCAAGCCCGGACCCTTGATCCTGACAATTTTGCCGAAGCGGAACACCGCGCCTTTCTGATATTGCTGAATGACGCGGAGCCCGGGCAGCACAATAAAAATCAGGATCAAGATTATCAAAGTGATAATCATATATTTTGCATTAATTACAAATACCAAATGGCCAAAAAGTTCTGCCGGCCAATAACCAATTCGACGTTTGGGCATTGGCCGCTTGTTTGGAATTTGATATTCGGCACTTAATTAACAATACCGCCGCCCGGACTCCCGCATTAATCGATAACTTCCACACCCATGCTGCGGGCAGTGCCGCGGATGATTTTTTCCGCCGCCGCCAGGTCATTGGCATTCAAATCCGCCATCTTTTTTTCAGCGATTTCACTGACCTGCTTGGCGGTAATTTTACCGACCTTGTTGGTCAGCGGATTGCTGGAACCCTTCTGCAGGCCAATCGCCTTCATGATCAGGTTGGAGGCCGGCGGGGTCTTCAGGATAAAGCTAAATGACCGGTCTTCAAAGATGGTCATTTCCACCGGAATAGTCATATCGCCGCCCGCAGTACGGTCGTTGAATTCCTTTACGAACTGGGCGATATTGACGCCGTGGGGGCCCAAAGCCGTTCCGACCGGCGGCGCCGGCGTAGCCTTGCCGGCCGGCAGCTGCAGCTTGAGGACTGTCTTGATTTTCTTAGCCATAAGTAAGTTTACGATTTAAGATCTAACATTCAGGATGTTATTCCATCCGAATTTCATAATTCGAGAAGCGCGAACTATGAAGCAGGGATAAAATGCCCTCTGCCTCACTGGCCGGCAGGCGGCGTCTGCCCGGGCGGCATCTGGGTATTAAGCTTTGCCCGGCGGCGGCGGTGGCGGACCGCTCCAGCCAGAAAAAACAGCGCGCCCAAAATCATAATTAGCCAGCCCCGGCCGCGCGGCGTATGGATATGAACCCAATAGCCGGCCAGCAGGCCAAACACGCCCAAAACCATCAGGATAATGCCGGCGCCGCGATACTGTCGCTGTTCTGTCATAAAAATTAACCCCTTAAATTAAATCTTTTTTACCTGGAGAAAGTCCAGCTCCACCGGCGTCTCGCGGCCGAAGATGGTTACCATAACCTTAACTTTGCCTTTGGCTTCGTCCAGTTCCCCGACCTTGCCTTCATAATCCTTAAACGGGCCGTCGTTAATCTTAACCAGATCGCCGACCACAAATTCAACCTTGAATTTCGGCTCTTCGGCGCCCATGCGCTTTTTTAAGTAGGCCAGCTCGTCTTCCGCTATCGGAGTCGGTACGGTGCCGCTGCCCACAAAACCCGTCACGTTAGGCGTGTTGCGCACCACGTACCAGGAATCGTCGGTCACGATCATATCTACCAGCACGTAGCCGGGAAAAATCTTTTCTTCCACCGTAGTCCGGCGGCCGTCCTTGATCTTAATCTTCTTTTCCTTGGGCACCATGGCATCAAAAATCTTGTCCTGCATATTCATGGACTCAATGCGCTGCTTTAAGCTGAAAGCTACGCTGTCTTCGTAGCCGCTATAGGTATGCAGCACATACCAATGGCGCTCCCCGGTAACCTGCTGTCTGCTCATAAAACTTGAATAATAAATAATTGATTATTTAAATAAAGTGAAACCCGCTGCTATCAGAATGGCGGCTTCCGCGTAAAAAGTCAGCGTACGCGCATACCCCTTCAAGAATTCCCAGGTATGGCTGACAAACCCCGTCCGGAAATTTTGAATCAGCACTTCGCGGCGGCGCAGGGAATAGACGGTTTTGGAAAACGGCCATAGCCACATAATGCCGTAATCTATGCTGTCCAGCAAAAAATGGCTCCAGCTGCCCAGCCAAAGCAACAGTCCCAGGGCCCGGCCGAAAGCGCTGCCGGAGGCGGCATAAACCAGGAGCCCGGCTGCCAGCCACAAGGCCGGGGCATGGCTTAAGTAATAACGATGGTTGCCGCGCGCCTTATTCTCTCCCGCCACCAGCCAGGTGCGGTTCCTGGCAAAGTAATAAAACATGTCCAGGTCAGGGGCGAAACCGCAGAAAGCCGACCACCACAGCAGCCGCATGGTTTGGGTTTCGCTTAGGACGGGGTGTGCGGCCTGTAAAAAAGCCAGTCCAGTCAAATAGCCGGCGGCAATATGTCCGGGGGGAAGCATCGGGTTTGAATTAGAAAAGGACTTTACAAGCCTTAGCGGTTAATAATGGCTTCAAAAACCCGCAGCAAGCCGTAATCAAAAGCGCCTAAGACCGCCGCCATAACCACACTGAACAAAATCACGGTTACAGTGTATTTCAGGGTGTCTTTCCGGCTTGGCCAGACAACCTTTGCCAGTTCGCCTTTTACTTCCGCGAAAAAATTAAAGAATTTTCCCATATTTTTGGTCTTTTTTAAAAGGCCCTGCAAGGAGGCCTTTTCTTAAGCAAATAATACTAAAACCTCCCAAAAATGTCAAGCCGATATAGCCGGGGTTCCCCGCCTACTCCAGCCTGCCTAAAATTTCTTTGATTTTGGCAAAAACCTCATCCAAGCTGGTGTTGGCTTTGACGTAATATTCGTCAATCTTCAAAGCCTGGGCCCGCAGAATATCCCTATTACTCCAAAGATTGCTCAAAATGATAACCTTGGTGCCCGAGATCTTGGAGTCGGGATATTTGCGGATTCGCTCCAGCACCGCAAATCCGTCAACTTTAGGCAGCAGCAAATCCAGCAGGATTAAATGAGGCTTCTGGTCCATGGCCAGCTTAATTGCC
>CAZJLL010000036.1:0-1864 GCA_964547145.1 uncultured Candidatus Saccharibacteria bacterium
ATCACAACCCCTGGAGGGTTTGGAAAACCGCTTACGATTGGTTACAATACTACAACGAAGAACGAATCCATTTATCCATTAACGGCCTGACGCCGAGGCAGAAACTGGCTTTGAGCGTCACCCCTTAGTGTTCACTGTTCAGAGGCAAAAAGAAAGGAGAAGGGTTCCGTCGGACCCCTTCTCCAAAAGGCTAATTATAGCCGGGCTCGTGACCCGCTGTAATTAGGCCGCAGGTATGCGGTGTGCTGGATCACCTCCTCTGGTGTTTGACTTATGGTTTGCCCGCGTTTTGTGTTTTTATGCGGGAGCCGTTGGTGTCTTTTGGTCAAACCGCCAGAGGAGGTGATTTCAGTGACATTGCCATTGCCATGGTGTAATGCCTCCTTGTTTACATAATAACACAATTTTATGAATATTTTTCCACAAGTTGACGAAAATTATCAGGCAGAGTAGAATCCTCTTTAAGATGTTGCGCCTTGCAAAAGGCGCAAAAACCGTAGGAGGCATAATTGACCAAGCAAGCTTCTTCTGTAGCGGTCAGCCGCTACGTACGCAGGATAGCAGCATTTCATGCTGCGGATAAGACGGAGACCAGGCTGTCCCAGAGAAGCCCCGGGGCAGTAATGGCGAGCCAGGCGCGGTTGGTGAATGCCGTGCAGGCTCATCGCATTTCTGTCTATAAAGAATTGCTTGCCGGCATGGCTGGCGCCGTTGACTGGGTTTTGGTTTACAGCGCCAAACCCGAAGACAGATTGGCACAGCTGGTATATTTCCTCAAGCAGGCAATTCCCACATCGGGACCGTTCGTAGTGAGGGAAGTTTACCAGTCCGGAACGGATGTCTGTATCCGCTTTATTGGCCGCTATCATCAGCAGGACTATGCTGACCTGGCGGAGCGGCTGTTCCACTGCACATTGGAACAGTACCAGACATTTGTGCCAACAGCGCAGGCGTAAGCCAGATTAGAAAGATGCGGGCACTAGCGCAGTGCCCGCCCTTTTATTTTATGGTAAAATTGAATTATGCAATTTGATCCGAAGATTTTTAAAGCCTACGACGTGCGGGCGGTTTATCCGGCCCAGCTGAACGAGCAGGTTGCCTACCGTATCGCCCAGGCCCTGGTTAAGTATCTAAGCCCTGCGGGCAAGAAATTGACCTTGGTGCTGGGCCGGGACGTGCGCGAATCCGGTCCACAGCTGATGGAAGCGTTCCAAAACGGCCTGCTGGATGCCGGCGCGGACGTAATCAACATCGGCCTGGTGTCCACCGACTTGTTTTATTATGCGGTAGGCAATTTGGACGCGGACGGCGGCGTGACCGTTTCCGCCTCCCACAATCCCCGGGAATATAACGGTTTTAATATGGCCAGGCGCGGCGCCGTGCCGATTTCCTTGGACAGCGGCCTGGCCGACATCCGCGATCTGGCTTTAAGCCAGCAGGAGTTTGTTTTTGCCGGCCCGCGGGGGCAGGTTGCCAGCCGGGATTTGACCGATGAGTTTTTAACTTTTGTCGCCGGCTTTGCCGACTTAACGGGCCTAAGGCCGCTGAAACTGGTGGCAGATGCCAACTTCGGCCTGCAGGCCAGGCTGCTGCAGCGGCTGGTGGAAAAATTCCGTTTGCCCGTGACCATTGTGCCTTTAAACGCCGAACCGGACGGTACTTTTCCGAAAGGGCATCCCAATCCCTTGCTGCCCGAACGGCGGCGGGAAATCTGCGAGCTGGTGCGGCGGGAAGGCGCCGATTTGGGCGTGGCCTGGGATGCGGACGGCGACCGCTGCTTTTTTGTGGATGAGACCGGCACCTTCCAGGAAGGCTATTTTACCACGGCGGTGCTGGCGGAATACCTGCTGAAAAAGAACAATGT
>CAZJLL010000037.1:0-5584 GCA_964547145.1 uncultured Candidatus Saccharibacteria bacterium
GAGGCTCTGGGTATCAGGCGTGCAGAGGTATTGGGTAATCTGGCTGTCTATGCCGCTGTAGGTGTAGGTGTTGTTGTCGGCAATCTGGGCCATTGCCGGCTGAAAAACCAGCAAGGACTCCAGCAGCAGGAGGGTGAGAAAAAGCGTTTTGTACAGGCGCATGGGCGGCTTGTAAATGGTGTCTAATTCGGGCTTAAGAAATCAAGCGGATTGTAAGTATAGCCGTAAGGCACTTTATACGCGCCGTAAATGCTGGTGTAAGCGCCCTTGGCTACGCCAAAACCGTCTGCGTCGTAAACGCCGAAATGCAGGTGATAGCCGCGTTCCGGACCGTAGAGCTTTTTGGTCGTGTTGCCGGTATTGCCTTCATAGCCTATCAGGTCGCCCTGCAGCACGTGCTGGCCCACGCTGACCTTAAAGCTTTGCATGTGTCCGTAAAGGGTTATAATCTGGCTGGAGCCGTCTTTGGCGCTGATGTTGTGCTTAATTGCCACCCAGTTGCCGAAACTGGCGTCGCTTTGGTCGGTATCAATCACGTCGCCGTCGGCAGCGGCATAGATGGGCTGGCCGGCCGGTCCGGCAATGTCCAGTCCGTTGTGGAAGTCATAGCCGAGGGCGGTAAAGCCGGTGTTGCCGTAGCCTTGGGTAATAATGCCGTCAATCGGCCAGGCCAGCACGCCCTTGGCCGCCGGGATGCTTTTGTCGCCCAGCTTGGCCCTGACCTGCGCATCCAAATCGTTGATTTCTTTCTGCAGATTGTCGGCATCCTGCTTGCTGGAGGCAAGCAGCTTCTGGTAGTTCTTTTCCAGGCCCTGGGTCTGGTTCAGCAGCTGCTGTTTCTGGTTGCGCACATCCACCAGCGAATTTTGGGTAATTTGCAGCTGCTCTTGCAGGTCCTGCAGCTGCGCCACCTGGGTTTGCAGGGCGTGCTGTTCGTCCTGCAGCTGCGCTTTTAAGTCCTTGATTTTTTCCGTCAGCTGGTAAATTTTGCCCTGCAGGTTCTGATTGTATTGGATTTGATCCAGAAAATCGGATAGGTTATTGCTGCCGATGGTAGTGCGCAGGGCGTACTGGTCGTCGTATTCGCTCATCTCCACAATCAGTTCGGACAGGATGTTCTTGTTGTCGGCAATATCCTGCGTTTTCTGGTCAATCAAGTTTTGCAGCTGCGTAATTTGGATATTGGCGTTGTCAATCTGGGTCTGCTTGGCTTCTATCTGCAGCTCCACTGAGCTGATTTGGTCGTTGTAAATGGTGATTTCGTTTTTCAGCGAGCTGGTTTTATTCTGGGTATCGGCAATCTGTTTTTGATAGCCGTCAATTTGCTGCTGCAGCTGCTGCAATTTTTGCTGGCTGGCTGCCAGCTTGTCGGATAAATCGTCCGCCCCGGCCAGGCCCGGCCGGCCGCCAAAAAACAGGGTAATTGAGAGCAATAACCCCAAAGTTTTGATTGCCTGATAATTAGAGCTGCGCGATTTGGGTTTTGGAATTTGGTTTCTAATTAAGCCGGCTTGAATTTTGCGCTTATGGCGGCTGAACATTGACATTATTATACCAAAAAATTGGCCATTAGGCCAATTTTTTTAAGGCAGCGTTCAGGCGGTGAATAATCCCCTGTTTGCCTATCCCCAAGAACAGCGTGGCGCAGACCTCAAACGGGCCGGGGCTGAATTGGCGGCCGGTCAAAGCCACCCTAAGCGGCCAAAGCACCGAACCGTTATCGTAGTTGTTGTCGGCGATGAATTTTTTGACGGCGGCTTCCAAAGCCGGCTGGGCAAATCCGTCATCGGTTAAGGATTGCAGCAGTTCCGCCAGCTTGGCCAGCTTGTCTTTTGCATCAGCGGCCGTGGATTTTTTCCAGACCAGCAATGCCGGCTCATAGTCGGGCTCCCGGAAATAAAAGCCGGTCCCCTCCCCGATGTCGGCGAGCTTTTTTAAGCGGTCTTTTTCCAGGGCGATTATGGCCATAAGATAAGAGTCGGCCCTGCCCGCCTGGTCTATACCCGCTTCCTGCCAGTAAGGCTTGGCCAGTTCCAGCAGCCGTGCCGGATCGGTGGTGCGGATATATTGGCCGTTGAGCCAGTCCAGCTTGCCTATGTCAAATACGGCTCCCGATTTGTTGACTTTGGCCAGATCAAATTCAGCAATCAATTCCGGCAGGGAAAAAATTTCCCGTTCCGTTTTCGGATTCCAGCCCAAAAAGGCGACAAAATTAATCAGCGCTTCGGGCAGATAGCCTTTTTTCAGGAAATCCTCCACAGCCACGTCGCCTTGGCGTTTGGACAACTTGGTTTTGTCCGGGTTTAAAATCAGCGGCAGGTGGGCAAAGACCGGCGGCTGCCAGCCCAGTGCCTGGTACAGCAGAATGTGCTTTGGCGTGGACGGAATCCATTCTTCGCTGCGGGTGATATGGGTAATGCCCATAAAGTGATCATCTACCACCACCGCCAAATGATAAGTGGGAAAGCCGTCGGATTTCAGCAAGACCTGATCATCCAATAATTGGTTTTCGTAGCGGATTTCGCCGTAAATCACATCGTGGACTATGGTGGCGCCTTCCTGCGGTATGGCCTGGCGGATGACCGGATTGCGCCCTTCCTTGCGGCAGCGTTCCATTTCCGCCTGTGCCTGTTCGGCCGACAATCCGCGGCAGTGCCGGTCGTACATCGGCGGTTTTTTTAAGGCTACTTGTTCTTTGCGTAAATCCTCCAGCCGCTGTTCGCTGCAATAGCAATAGTAGGCTTTCTTTTCTTCCACCAGCTGCAGGGCGTATTTTTGGTAAAGCGGCAGGCGCTCCGACTGCAAATAAGGACCTAAGGATCCCCGTTCTTTAACTTGGCCCTGACTGTCCAAATAAAAACCCTCATCTGGTTCAATGCCGAATTGATTTAAGACTTTAAGCAGGCTATCCACCGCTCCTTCCACCAGACGGGCGCGGTCGGTGTCTTCAATCCGTAGAATAAAATCACCGCCGTGATGCTTGGCGAACAAGTAAGAAAACAGGGCTGTGCGAAAATTACCGATATGAACATAACCGGTCGGGCTGGGGGCAAAGCGGGTGCGGATTTTTGGCTGATTGGTGTTAGTCATAAGAACGATAAAATCCTTTAAATTTTATCACTTTTCGGCAGTTTTTTCAACCGATTTGCCCGGAGCTGCCGGCCATTTTGATTTTGTATCCGGCCAATTGGCCGGCCAGGCCGGCGGTGGCCTGCCAGATTCTTTTCAGCCGCCAGGGCTGGGTCAGCAGCCGCCACAGCCATTCTAGTCCGATGCGGCGCAGCGCTCGCGGCGGCGCCGCCGCCCGCCCGGCCAGATAGTCAAATGTGCCGCCCAGGCCGATGGCCAGTTTGACCGGCAAGCCCGGCAGGTGCGCGGCAATCCATTGTTCCTGCACAATCGGCCCGTAAGCTACCAGCAGGATATCGGGCCGGGCGGCGCTAATGTCTGCTAAGACGGTCGGATCGTCCGGATTTTTAGCCGAAGCGGCCAGGCGCAGGCCGGGGTACCGTCCGGCCAGCTTGGCCGCCGCCCGGTCTGGCGTGTCACCAAAGCCGCCGAGCAGGTAAACGGACCGTCCGCTGCCGGCGGCCAAGCCGGCCAAATCCCAAACTAAATCGGCGCCGGGGATTTTTTCCGGCAGCGCTATCTTAATCCAGGACGGGCATAATAGGACGGCTGCCAGGGTATAGCACAATTGCCAGGCCGCTTGCAAAGCCTTGCCGAAGCGCGAGCCGGCGGTAAGCGCAAGGTCCAAATACCGTTTAGCCCAAAGCAGTCCGATGCCGTCGGCTAGGATAAAATCCGCCCCGTTCAGCATCGCCAAAACATCCGGCCGCTTCAGGCCGCGAAACAGGAACTCCGAATACGCCGTTACGACAAAAGTCCGCCGGCCGGCGGCTAGCCTTTGGGAAATTTCCTCCAGAAATTCGGCCTTGCTTATGGCGTCTACCTTTAGTCCGGCAATATCAACTTTGCTCATATACTTGATTATAGCCTAAATTAGCCGCTTTTAATAGCTTTTTTTGGCAAAATCCTGTATAGTATTGATATGGAACCGCTTGGAAAAATTGCCAAATTTGACCGGCGGGCCGCCGGCAAGCCTAAGGCTGACTCGCATCTCCATTCCCCCGCCCACCTGCTGGCGGATGAATTGTCGGTAAAGCTGAATGACCGGCGGCATTTTGCCTTATACCTGGGGCTGGGCAAAAAGTTTGACCATAATTTTTTAAGAAAAGTCCTGGGCGAAGTCCTGGAATCGCCAAGCGTTAAGTCGCCGGGGAAACTATTCGCCTTTTTGGTAAAAAAGCACAGCCAGGAAAACTCCGGTACGGCCCAGCCCGATTAGCATTCGTTTTACGATTATGGTTTTACCTATTTTAACCTACCCCAACGAGATTCTGCGGCGGCCGACTGAGCCGGTTTCTTTTCCCTTGTCATCCGAAGTTCACAAGCTGACCAAAGACATGATAGATACGGTCCGCCGCGCCGACGGCATCGGTCTGGCGGCGCCGCAGGTCGGGCGCAGTTTAAAGATTATCGTTATTAATTTGGAAAAGAGCGGCATCCCCCTTATGGCTTTGTATAACGCCAAGGTGGTCGGACGCAGTCTGAAAAAAGCCGAATTAGAGGAAGGCTGCCTGTCCATTCCCGGGGTATTCGGCCTGGTTAAACGTCCGAAAAAAGTAACTATCGTGGCGCAAAACGGCGAAGGTAAGACTATCCGGTTTACCGACGACGGCTGGATTTCCCGCGTTGCCCAGCATGAAATAGATCACACCAACGGCCGGCTGATTATTGATCTGATTAAGCGCTATTCCCAGGGAGAGGAAATCGTCCGGGACTGGAAAAAACAGAAAGTCCTGTAGTTTTTACGCCGCCCGCCGCTCCCCTTTTATTATGAAATTTATTAAAGACCTGCTGTTTGTTGAAGTAAAAACCACCGGCACCGACCCTGACAAGGATTCCGTCATTCAGCTGGCCGCCGTGCTGCTGGACAAGGATAACCTGCTGGAAAAAGCCAACTATGGCACCTGCATCAAAGTCAGCTATTTGGATAGTATTATCAGCGAACACGCCAAACTGTTGAACGTGGATTTTGAAACTCTGCGCCGCAGCCCCAAAATCTATGAAGCGGTTAAAGCTTTTCGTGGCAAGTTCGGCGCCAATTTGCTGCTGGCCACCCATAATCTGCAAACCCTGCTGTTTTTAAAAAATGCTTTCAAGCGCGCCGCCGTGCCGTTTGATTACGACCCGCACGTAGTCCAGTTGTGGACGCTGGGCTATATTTATACCCTGAATTACGGATTGAAAAAGATGCCGACTTTAAATACTTTTTTGGATTATTTTAAGCTGAAGCAGAAGTCTCCGTTTGATGCGCTGGAAACGGTGCGGCTGGAAGCAGAAGTCTTCCGCCGGATTGTCCAGGAAGTTTGAGGCTAAATTTACCAGCCTCCGCCGAATACCGCGGCTTTAGCCGCGGATGAAGGCGGTCCGCGCTGGGTTAAATAATTAAAACATCCATATCCTGCTTCGGCTGATTCCGGGGAAATAGGCTGATAAATCGGCCGAAGCTTGAGCGAAG
>CAZJLL010000038.1:0-8239 GCA_964547145.1 uncultured Candidatus Saccharibacteria bacterium
ATTCCCCGCCCCGTTTGCCTTCGGCGGAGGCAAACTGCCCCAAAAAGTATTCATATACCCGTCCGAGAATGTCTTTTTCCTTGTCCAGATCGTGGTTAAACTGAATTCGGGAAAAAATATTCACCAACTCGCCCAAAATATGTGATTCCAGTGGAGTTTTGGTATAAATCCGCGGCAAAACATTTGTTAACTGTTTAGGATTTTCCTGCTCAATGGCGTCCATTGCTTCGTCAATATATTTGCCGATGTCATGATGCATGGCATGGGCGCGCAAATGGTCCCAGCGGGCCTTTTCCGGAATATAAAAAACGCCGACGCCGCGGTATTGGTCTTTGTCGTTTACCACATACTCGCGAGCAGTCTTTTCGGCAATAAAAAATTGTTTGTTGTTAGGATTGCTGATTTTTTTTTCCAAATCCTCGCGGTGGAAGTAAAACGAATCGGAGACGTATTTTAAAAACAACAAGCCAAGAACTATATGCTTATATTCCGAAGCGTCTATATTGCCCCGCAGCTTGTCCGCGGCTTTCCATAGTTCTTTTTCAAAATCCAAATCTTTGCCGGACATAGGCTTTAAAGATTGGAGTTTTTCCACCGCCTGCTGACGGGCGCTCAAAATCCTCTCCTGCAATTCGCCGGGCAAAGAATCAATTTCATACAAAAAGCTGGCTCCAACTTTTTTGGGTTTTATATCGGGAGCGTTTTTGTCCAGCATCTTCTGGATAGCCTGCCTGGTTACGCCTAAAATTCTGGCCAAATCCGCCGTTGAAATTAAATTGGTTTTATTCATAAAATGATCTTAACAAATTAAAAACTGGTTGTCAAATGACAACCAAAAATATAAAATTTAGGCTTTTTCTTGATTTTTAAAGCAGATTCTTTTCCTTAAAACTCATATATCCCCCGCCGGTGACAAGGACGTGGTCTAAAACTTCAATCCCCAAAAGCCGGCCACTGTCGCACAGGCGCTTGGTCACGTTTACGTCCTCATCGGAAGGCTCCAGACTGCCCGACGGATGATTATGGGCGACAATAATGTGCGAGGCAAGGCATTTTACCGCCGGCTCAAAAACCTCGCGCGGATGAATTAAGGAGGCGTTTAAAGTTCCTACGCTAATGATTTCCCTTTCTATTTCCTGATTCTGGGTATTTAAAAAGAACACGATAAAATGTTCTTTTTTACTTTCCCGGATGTCTTTTAGGCGCTCCCAAACTTCCCGCGGAGAGAGAATTAAAACCGCCTGTTTGTCCTTTAATAGCCGGCGGCCGAGTTCAAACACAGCCGCAATTTCACAGGCCTTTGCCTCCCCAAGGCCCTTAATTTTCAGTAAATCTTTTACCCCGGCATTAGCCAAACTCGCGCCCTTATAGTCTTTTAAAACTTTTTTTGACAATTCCATCACCCCAATGCCCGTTGGCCCGGTACGCAAAATTATTGCCAGAAGCTCGGCATCGGATAGTTTTCCCGGCCCATATTTTTCCAAGCGTTCCCTGGGCTGTTCAATTTTATGCAGATTTTTTACTGGCATTTTTGTTTCAAAAAAAGTTTATTTCTTACACTAAGCCTACCACCTCGCTATTGCACCAAGTCCGGTCCTTCCGGCTCGGATGACGGGACTTCTTCCGGCTTAGCCGGTTGGGTCTTGCCCTTTCTCATTTTCTTAAATTGCCGCAGCATGGATTCCACCACTTCTTCGGGCGTCCGGTCCGGTTCCGGCTGCGGTTCTTCCGGTCCTTCTTCCTTGCCCATCTGCTTAAAGGCCGCGGTCTGCCGCAGCAGATCCAGGGCCTGCGCCATTACGGTTTCGGCCTTTTCGCCGCCGTCCACCGCCGCCTGCAAACGTTCCACTATCAAATCCTGCGATTCCGCCGACAGCTTGGAAAATTCCGTAAACACGGGCCCGAGCAGCGCCATGTCCGCCCGATTATTCAGCCTGGTTTCGGGCGAATAGCCGGCGTGCGCCAGGCCGTCCAAGCCGGTCCGGCGGCTGTTCCAGTCTAAGTCTTCCGCCCGCAGCCGCTGTTCGTCTTTATCTAAAAATTCGTGCCAGGTTAATTCCCCGTCCTTCTCCCCGGAAATATTTTCCGCCATAAATGTTTGTTATTTAGTCTCTTTGGCCCATTATAACAAAACCTCGTTCCCGCGCCTAGCGGAAACGAGGTTGTCTTTTAGTTAGCGGTCAAAGCCTTGCCTTCCTACTCCCTCTCCTTGCCCCAGCGGCGGAAATAGCCAACATCACTTTCATTATCTCGCCGTTTCAAGTTCCCCGTCTGATCCAGTTCTTCGTCTCCTTCGCTTCTGGTCATGGTCACGGTATCAAAGTACTGCCTGATAATTTCCGCTGTAAAATCGCGGTTCGACATTTCCTTCAAAATATCGCGTTGCACGGTACTCATTCTCGGTGCAAGAGCCAAATGTTGCAACGTTTTCATAATCTTATTATGATACTCTGCGCGGCGCGGCGGCGAATACCTGGCTGGGTTTCTGGCGGCAGTATAATTTTCCGAATACTGATTTATGATATGTTTACGACGCTCTTCCAAGTATTGAGAACACACATCCAGAAATGCTTTTTTGGATTCATCCGTCCCGAACATCTTTAGAATCTGTTCGAACTTTTCCGTACCGGTCATGAGTTCCGGTGCGGATTCAGGCAGATGATTTTGCTCAAATCTCTCCCGTTCCATAGATACTTGTGGTTTAGCGGTCAAAGCTGCGGCGCGGAGGGCGGCTGCCGTGGCCTCCCCTGCCGCCATGTCCGCCGCCCATGGGGCGGCGCGGCCTAAAGTCGTCGTAGCCGCGGTCCGAGGCGGCCAGCTGCTCCGGCGTCGCCGCCGGGGCAAACGGCTTATGGGTCAGATTAATGCGGCCCTGCTCGTCAATTTCCGTAACCTGGACTTTCAGCGGGTCGCCGACCTTGACCACGTCTTCCACGCGGCCGACGCGGTAGTTGGCCAACTGGGAAATGTGGACCAGTCCTTCCTTGCCCGGCAGCACTTCCACAAAGGCGCCAAAGTCCATCAGGCGGGTAACCTTGCCGTCATAAATCTCGCCCGGCTCCACTTCCTTGACTATGTTCTGCACCCACTCGGTGGCCTTCTTGGCCATTGCGGCGTCGGTGGAAGTAATCATAACCAAACCGGAATCCTCAATGTCAATTTTCACGCCTGGGCAGTTGGCAATAATTTCATTGATGGTCTTGCCGCCGCTGCCAATAACCTCGCGGATCTTGTCGGGCTTGATCATAAAGCTGGTAATGCGCGGCGCATAGGGGGACAGGTCGGGCCGCGGCGCGGACAGGGCTTCCTTCATTTTGCCGATAATATGCAGGCGGGCGGGCTTAGCCTGCTCCAGCGCCTGCTCCAGAATTTCCGGCGTCAGGCCTTTGACCTTAATGTCCAGCTGCAGGGCGGTCACGCCGTCCTCGGAGCCGGTTACTTTAAAGTCCATGTGGCCGTTAAAATCCTCAATGCCGGCAATGTCCGTCAGCACCTTAAACCGTCCCGGATTCTCCGTATCCATAACCAGGCCCATGGCGCAGCCGCCGATAATGTGCTTAATCGGCACGCCGGCATCCATTAAGGCCAAGGTGGAACCGCAGGTGGAGGCCATGGAGGTGGAACCGTTGCTGGACATGATTTCCGAAACCAGGCGCATAGTGTAAGGGAATTCTTCCTGCGGCGGCAAGACGACTTCCACCGCGCGTTCGGCCAGCGCGCCGTGGCCGATTTCCCGGCGGCCGGGGCCGCGGATGGGAGCCACTTCGCCCACGCTGTAGCCGGGCATATTGTAGTGATGAATATAGCGCTTGGCGCGGCCGTCCAGCGGGTCTTCCATGCCGTCCAGCAGCTGCTCGTCGCCCTTGCTGCCCAAGGTCACCGTGGTTAGGGCCTGAGTTTCGCCGCGGGTAAACAGGGCGCTGCCATGGGTGCGCGGCAACACGCCGACCTCGCAGGTAATGGGCCGGGTTTCGGTCAGCTTCCGGCCATCCACGCGGCGCTCATGTTCCAGAATCTGCTTTTGCTGGTATTTTTTAAAAACTTTATCCGCGGCTGCGGCAGCTTCCTTCTCCACGTCCACGCCGGGCAATGTTTCGCCCAAAGCCGCCTTAATTTCGGCCGTCACGGCCTCGGTCAACTGGTCAATGTTATGTTCGCGCTCTTCCTTGCTCTTGACGTATACTGCGGCGTCAATCTTCCCGTCGGTGAGCAGCTCCTTTACCTTGGCCGCGACCGTTTCATCCGGTTTGACAATAATCGGCTCGGCCTTGGCCGCGCCCAACTGCCGGGCAAAGTCCTGCTGAACCTTGACCAGCTCGGCCAGATACGGCTGGGCAAACTTAATACCCGCCACAATCTGGGCCTCGGGAATAATCTGCGCGCCCATTTCCACCATAATAATATGTTCGCCGGTGCCGCAAACCACTAAATCCATGCTGGACTGGGCTTGCTGCTCGTGCGTGGGATTGACCACGTATTGGTCGCCAACTCTGCCCACCCGCACGCCGGCCACCGGGCCGTCAAACGGGATGCGCGACACGGCCAGGGCCATGGAGGCGGCATTCACCGCCACAATGTCCGGTTCGTTGATGCCGTCAATGGACAGGACCGTGCAGATAATCTGCACGTCGTTGCGCATGCCTTCCGGAAACATGGGCCGCAGCGTGCGGTCCACCACGCGGCCTTTTAAAATCGCCTCGTCGGTGGCGCGGCCTTCGCGCTTAACCCAACGGCTGCCCTTGATTTTGCCGGCGGCGTAAAGCCGTTCCTCGTAATCCACCAACAGCGGAAAAAAGTCTATGCCTTCGCGCTTACCCTTGCTCATGACCGCCGTGGCCAGGACCATGGTGTCGCCGAGGCGCGCTAAAACAGCACCGTCGGCCTGCCGGGCCAGTTTGCCGGTCTCAAAGGTAAAATCGGCGTCGCCGATTTTACAGCTGATCTTCTTGCTTTCCATTTTCTGCCTTTTGCCGTCCGGCTGCCTTAAAAAGGCGCCGGCCCGGCTTATGCAGGCTTGCTCAAGATTTGCAAATTGACGATTCCTTATAAAGTATCCGCGTAAAATAGCGGCCCGCTAATATAAGTCTTCGCGATATCTGCAAACCTTTTGCAGCCCGTTAATAATTATTTCTTGCCTAAAACCTCATTTATTTTACCTAAAATCTCCTCCGGTGTAAAGTAGGCCTTAACCAGGTAATCGTTGGCTTGCAAATTCTTGACTTTCAAAATATCGCTGTTGCTCCAAAGATTGCTTAAGACAATTACCGGCGTCGCCGCCAGTTTTTTGTCGGGATTGGAGCGGATCTGTTCCAGCACCTGGAAGCCGTCCAGTTCCGGCATCATTAAATCCAGCAGCAGCAAGTCCGGCGGCTGCTGCTGGAACAAGGCAAGAGTCTTTACCCCGTCGGCCGCATAACGGACCCCAAAGCCGGCACTGCTCAGCTTGTGGCTGATAATCTCGGCCATGGCAATGTCGTCTTCGGCCACGATGATTTTTTTTTGTTTCGGAGCAGGCATACGCAGCAATAATTAAGCCTTTCTATTATAACAAATCAGGAGGGCTTCCGCCACGGCGCGGGCGGCTTTTGCTCAAGCGGCCCGGTATGCTACTATAAAATTAAGAAATAAGCTTTCTACCGGACAAATTTAACTATGAATCTTTACGCGATTTTTGCCCTAGTAAACCTGCTGGTGGGCTTAGGCCTCTGTCTGGTCATTTTATCGGGCAAAGCCGGCCGGCCGGGCCGGACAGCCGTGCTGCTTTCGCTTGGCGCCGCGGTCTGGAACGCCGGCTATTTTTTATGGCAGCTAAGGTTTTTGGCCGGCCCGGGCGGCATTAGCGCTTATTTGGCGCTGATCTTTATTATCCTGGCCGCCGCCTGGGGCTTTTTGCTCGCCCGGCGGAGCGGCAGCGAAGCCGGCCAGGACCGGCAGCTGGAAAGCCTGGCCCGGGAACTGGAAGGAGCCAACGAAAAACTCAAAGCCCTGGATCAGGCCCGGACCGAATTTCTGTCCATCGCCAACCACCAGCTGCGCACCCCGCCGGCAACGATTAAATGGTATCTGTCCGCCATCTTGGCCGGGGATTACGGCAAGGTACCGGCCAAGCTGGCCCCAGAGCTGGAAAAGGCCCAGCAGGCCAACGACCATCTTATGTCCTTGATTGAGGACATGCTGGACGTATCGCAGATTGAGCGGGGCAAAATGGAATTCCTGTTTGAACCCGTCAGCGTGGAAAGCCTGGCCAGCCCGGCGGTACAGCAGCTGCTGCCCATTGCCGCCAGCAAAGGCCTGCAGCTGACCTACCGGCCGCCGGACCATCCTCTGCCCCAGATCATGGCAGACAAGGCAAAGCTGCGCGAGGTCATGAACAACCTGATTGACAATGCCATCAAGTACACCAAGGCTGGCGCAATCGACGTTAGTCTGTTTGAACAAGACGGCAGCATTACCTTTCGGGTCAAGGATACGGGCAAGGGCATTGCGCCGGACGAGCAAAACAGTATTTTTGAAAAGTTCAGACGCGGCAAAGACTCCGCCAAACAAAGCGCCGGCCTGGGCCTGGGTCTTTATGTGGCCAAAATAGTGGTGGAGCAGCACAAAGGAAAAATTTGGGCGGAAAGCACGGGCGAAAATCAGGGCGCCACTTTCTGCTTTACCCTCCCCGTCCATAGCGGCCTGAAAGCTACTACCATGGTGGATTTGGGCCGGGCCTGAAACAGACCTCCAGGATAAAATTAAAATCCCCGCAGCACCGCCGGCTGGCGGATTGGCAACAGGGATTTTTAAATAAGCTATTTTTTCAAACTGCCGAGTATTTCTTCTTCAAAGTGCAGCAGGAACGGCACCGGGTCTGGCGTACTGCCGAACAGGATATGGTCTACGCTGCTGCGCTGGCCGCGGTTCTTCTGGCTTTCCACACCCTTGGCCTGGAACCAGGACTTCCAGCTGTCGCTGAACCTTTTGTAGCTGTCGCTGTTCTCCTGCCCGTACCGGCTGTAAATGACTTCGTATTTGGTCTTGTCGCAGATGTTAATAAACTGGCTTTTTTCTTCCAGGGTGAGAAAACCGTTTTTCTGCAAGGCATACTTCAGCTTCTGGACTTCAGGATTGGTATAAACGGCCTGGCAAATATCTTTGCCCAACAGAGTCCATTCCCGGTCAAAATCCTGAAAATTAAAACCAGCTGCATCAGTCATAGTCGCTTGCGCAATTGGATTATTCGCTGATCTTAAGCTTAAGCTTGTCGGCGATTTTTTCGTAGCGCTTGGCGTCTTCGTTCTTTAAGTAACGCAGGAGGCGGCGGCGGTTGCCCACCATTTTCAACAGGCCGCGGCGGGAATGATTGTCCTTGCGGTGCACCTTTAAGTGCTCGGAGACCTGCTCAATTTCCTTGGTCAGGATGGCAATCTGCACTTCCGGGCTGCCGGTGTCGTCCTTGTGAATCTGGTACTTTTTAATAATGGCGTTCTTCTCTTTGGGAGTAAGCATTCGGCTATTCGCTTGATCTAAATATCAAAGCGCCTTTCTGCACGTAATTGGTAGCAATGATTTAGGTTTTGATTGGCCGCTTTGCGATTTGCGCAATGCAAAATCAGCAATCAGCCGGTTATTAAAAACCAATAAATCCGCTTTTTAACCAATCCGTGGTTTAAAATTCTTGCCTAAATTATACCAAATTCCTAAGAATTATGCAAATTGTCGGCCATTCCCTTTTTAAGCAGATAGTCCATAAACTTTTCGGCCACATTATAGCCGGTTAAGGCTTCAAAGCTGTGCAGACCAGGAAACCGGTTAACTTCCAAAACATAAAGGCGACCGGCGGCTTCCATAATATCGGTTTTAGCCAGTTCGCGGCCCAATTCTTTTGCCGCCCGCTGCGCCAGGGCGGTTACGGCAGCGTTTTCCTTAAGCACCCAATAACGCTTAAAGTCGGGCCGGCGGGTTTTGGGATGCAGGGCGAATTTTAAAATTACCGGCAGCGCCCGATAGCCTATAGTTATAACCTTATATTCAAATTCAGCCGGTACATATTCCTGCAGCAACAGCTCTCCGGCCGGGTAGCGCGCCGCTACTGTTGCGGCGCGCTTTTGGTCTGAAATAAAAAAAGTATGCCGCCCGCCGAAGCCGTAAGTCCACTTCAGGATATAAGGAAGGCGGGGAGCGGCAACCGGCGGGCGGGCGGTTGTTTGCGGAATACTGATGCCGGCTTCCTGCAGCCTTTGGTAATCCGCCCACT
>CAZJLL010000039.1:0-3943 GCA_964547145.1 uncultured Candidatus Saccharibacteria bacterium
TATTATTGTTTTAACCTATAAATCCAAAAAGGATTTGCCGGTTTTGCTGCCGACGATTTTTTCTTCGGCCGGGGATTTTACTTATGAAGTAATTTTGGTTGATAGCGGTTCAGCCGATGGAACGGCCGAACTGGCGGAGTCCTGGCTGAAGCGGCACGCTCCGGCCGCCGCCGCACGCGTCATTCGCGGCAGCAACAGGGGTTTTGCCGCAGGCAATAACGCAGGCTTGCAGCTGGCCCGGGGACGCTATGTGCTGCTGCTTAATCCCGACACCAGGCTGGAGCCGGATACGCTGCGGCTGATGCTGGAGTTTATGGCCAGCCGGCCCGACGTCGGCATTGCCGGCTGCAAATTGCTTAAAGCGGACGGCAGCCTGGATCTGGCCTGCCGCCGCCGTTTTCCCAACCCCTGGAATTCTTTTGCCCGCCTGTTTTTGCACGACAACCGGAGCTATAATTACACCGATATTGAAGCGGACCAGAGTATGGAGGTGGACAGCGTGGTCGGGGCGTTCCTGCTCATCCGCCGGCCGGTACTGGAACAAATCGGCCTGCTGGACGAAAACTTTTTTATGTACGGCGAAGATCTGGACTGGTGCTGGCGCTGCAAGGCAGCCGGCCATAAGGTCTGGTATTATCCGGTCGCGGTTTGCTGGCACTATAAAGGCCGGTCCAGCCGCCAGGTGCCGTTTCCGGCCTTAAAATGGTTTCACGATGCCATGTGGATTTTTTACCGCAAGCACTACGCTGCCAGATACTTTTTTCTTTTTAACTGGCTGGTTTTTTGCGGCATTTATGCCCGACTGGGCGTGCTGGCTTTGCTTAATGCACTCAAACTCCGGCCCGCGGTTAGCCAGTAGCCGGCTGATTTGATATAATGATTTAACTAAACCGGACATGGGGCGGAATTTTCAGTTCCCGCTTATCCGGCCGCCAATTATTAAGTAAGCAAATTTCATGGATACGGAAGTACAGAACCAGGAACAGCCGGGCCAGCCGGAAACCCGCCGGCCGTCTGGGCTGGTTAAAAGCATAAGCGTCATCTTGCTGGTTGTGATTGCCTATTATGCCGGCTGGCAGTCGGGGCATAAGGGGCTGGTGTTTGAGCCAAAAGAATTTAAAGTTATTAATCAGCAGAACGCTCCTTCGACCGTAGATTACAGCCTGCTCTGGAATGCCATCGGCGTGCTGAATGACAAATATATAGACAAGCCCCTTGATCAGCAGAAGATTCTTTACGGCGCTGTCAGCGGCGCCGTTGCCGCCCTGGGCGATCCGTATACCAGTTTTTTTGACCCAGGCCAGCTGCAGGATTTTCAATCCCAGCTGTCCGGCAGTTTCAGCGGTATCGGAGCGGAAGTAGGCGAGAAGGACGGCAATATCGTGATTGTGGCGCCTTTGGACGGCACGCCGGCGCAGCGCGCCGGCATCTTGGCCGGGGACATTATCGTCAAGGTCAACGGCACGTCCACCCAGGGCTGGACCGTGGACCAGGCCGTTGATCAGATCCGCGGGCCCAAGGGCACGCAGGTAACCTTAAGCTTGGTCCGGCAAGGCAAGGATGCGCCCTTTGACCTGGCCATTACGCGGGACGATATCCAGGTTAAAAGCGTAAAATGGTCGTATAAGGATATTCAGGCCGGCGGCCAGACAAAAACCATTGCCATCATTAGCATGTCGGAATTCGGTGGCGATACCAAGAGCCTGTTTGATCAGGCGGCGGCTGATGCTCTAAAGCACCACGCAAGCGGCATTGTACTGGATTTGCGCAACAATCCCGGCGGTTATCTGCAGACGGCCGTAGACGTGGCTTCTTATTGGCTGAATAAAGGCGACCTGGTCGTATCTGAGGCTCATAGCGATGGTACGGTGAACAAATACGAGGCCGAGGGCAATAACGAACTTAATGGCATTAAAACCGTGGTGTTGATTAACGGCGGCAGCGCTTCGGCCGCGGAAATCTTGTCCGGCGCGCTCCACGATCACGGTCTGGCGCAGCTGGTCGGTGAAAAATCATTCGGCAAGGGCAGCGTGCAAGAGCTGGTTGATTTGCCCGGCGGCTCCGCCGTAAAAGTCACCGTGGCCAAATGGATTACTCCCAACGGCGTTAACTTAAATCATAACGGTTTGGATCCGGACGTGCCGGTTAAGCTCACGCCCGACGACGTCAACGCCGGCAAAGACCCGCAGCTGGACCAGGCGCTGCAGCAGCTGGCGCAATAATCCGCGGGCAGCTGATTAGTTTTTTAGCTGGTTAGCGCAATTAGCTGCCGAATTAAAAGCAAATCAGCTGCTAGCCTGAAAGCCGATATGAAAATTACCGCGCAGGAACTCCGCACCAAATATCTGAAATTTTTTCAGTCCAAAGGGCACACAATCATCCCTTCGGCTTCGCTCGTGCCCGAGAATGATTCTTCCGTTCTGTTCACTACGGCCGGCATGCATCCGCTGGTGCCGTATTTGCTCGGAGCCAGCCATCCGGGCGGCACCCGGCTGACCAATGTGCAGAAGTGCATCCGCACCGGCGACATTGAAGAGGTAGGAGACAATACGCACCTGACCTTCTTTGAAATGCTGGGCAACTGGAGCCTGGGCGACTATTTCAAGAAAGAAGCTATTGCCTGGTCGTTTGAGTTTTTGACCGGCGCCGATTATCTGGGTATTCCGCTGGACCGGCTGGCTGTTTCCGTCTTTGCCGGCGATAGCGATGCGCCTCGCGACGAGGAAGCGGCAACCTTATGGCAGTCGCTGGGGGTAAAGCCGGAACGCATTGCGTATCTGGCCAAAGAGGACAACTGGTGGATTGCCGGCACGACCGGGCCGTGCGGGCCGGATACGGAAATGTTTTACTGGATAGACGACGGCACGCCGGCGCCGGCGGATTTTCAAAAGACCAAGGATGACAAGCGCTGGGTGGAAATTTGGAATGACGTGTTTATGCAGTTTGACAAACAGGCCGACGGCCGTCTGGCGCCGCTGCAAAAGCCGAACGTGGATACGGGCATGGGGCTGGACCGCGTTTTGGCCGTCTTAAACGGCCAGCGCTCGGTTTATGACACCGAGCTATTCGCTCCGATGTTTGAGGTGCTGGAACTGGACCAGCAGGTTATGTCTAACGACGAAGTGCGCCGCGGCCGCATTGTGCTGGACCATATCAGGGCGGCGGTGTTTATTGCTTTGGACGGCGTTGAGCCGTCCAACAAGGACCGGGGCTATGTGCTGCGCCGCCTGCTGCGCCGGGCCATGGTCATGGGAAGGCTTTTGAATTTAAAATTGCACTGGCTGGAAGCCTTGATGGGCAAGGTGGTAACGACATACGCGCCGGCTTATCCGGATTTGGCGGAAAATTCGGAAAAGATTTTTGGCGTGATTTTGGCAGAGCAAAAAAAATTCGAGGCTACTCTGGAAAAAGGCCTGCGTGAATTTGAAAAGCTGATGAGACGGCCGCCGCTGTCCGGAGAAGGCGCTGATGAAAGGCTTGCTATAACCGGCAAGGATGCATTTGATTTGTATCAGACCTTTGGTTTTCCGTGGGAACTAACCAAAGAACTGGCGGAAACATCAGGCGCCCTGACAATAAATAAGGAAGAGTTTGAAAGCGAATTTAAAAAACACCAGAACTTGTCCCGCACCGCTTCGGCCGGGCAGTTTAAGGGCGGTTTGGCCTCGCACAGCGAAAAAATCGTGCGTCTGCATACCGCCACGCATTTGATGAATGCCGCCCTGCGGCAGGTGCTGGGCGAGGATGTCTGGCAAAAAGGCAGCAACATTACCGAAGAGCGGACCCGGTTTGATTTTACCCACGGCAAAAAACTTGCGCCGGACGAACTTGCGGCCGTGGAAACGCTGGTTAACGACTGGATCAGCCGCGATTTGGCCGTGAAAAAAGAAGTGATGCCGCTAGGGCAAGCCCGCAAACTTAACGCGATCGGCGTATTTGGCGA
>CAZJLL010000040.1:0-3943 GCA_964547145.1 uncultured Candidatus Saccharibacteria bacterium
GTTTTGGATCGGGCCGGCCGCGCGGGCTGCTCGGGCGCCGGTTCTACCGGTAAATTTTGAGGAGCCTGGGGCTCGGGATTGGTTTCGTCCATGAATTTGATGTTTCTCCTCCAGGTATTTTAGCGCGAAATTTTTGTTTAGGCAAAGCCCGGAAAAAAGTCGGTAACAATGCGGCTTTCCGGCAGGCGCAGCTCGCGCAATACTTTTTCCGCGGTTTTAACCATGCGGTTGGGTCCGGAAATATAAAAACGGCTGCGGCTGTAATCGGGCACTAAATGTTTGACCATGGCCGCGTCCACGTATCCGGTTTGTCCGGTCCAGCCCGCCGGCAGGCGGGAAGAATCGGTCAGCGTATAGAATATTTTGGCGCCCAATTCTTTTTGGGCGCGGTCCAGGATGTCGCGGTAAACGATTTCCTCGGCCGTGCGATTCGCAAAAATTATGGTCAGCGGCCGCTTTTGGCGGCGATCAAGCAAATACTCCAGCATGCTGCGGAACGGGGTAATGCCGATGCCGCCGGCAATGAGCACACAGGGCTCGTTTGCGTCCTTGGGCAGCACGAAATCGCCGGCCAGCTGGCCGGCCGTAATGGTCTGGCCGGGCTGAAGGGCGAGCAGGGCGCGTTTGAAACTGCTGGCCGGCTCATAGAATTTAACACCCAGGCGGATATCTTTTTGCAGGGGGGAGGAGGCAACGGTGAAGTAGCGGCGGTTGCCGCGGGAATCGGAAGGAGAATGTCCCAGCGTCCACTCCAAATACTGGCCGGCGCGGAATTTAAGCGGCCGGTCGGCGCTGAAAATAAAATCATACATGCCGCCGCCAAGATTGACGGTCTGTTTCAAAGTTAGCATTAGCTTGCTTTTGGGACTGACGAGATAAGAAAAGACATTGCCGGCTGCCAGGGCATATTCCGGGGAAAAATAAAGACTGCCCAGATGGAATTGCGGCGCAAACAGAATGCCGACTAAGCCGCCGTATAAAATTTGCAGATTTTTGGTCGGCGGCGTGGTCAGCGGTTCGGTCAGCATGACAAAAGCAAAAAACCAAAGGCAGGAGTAGAGCAGCGCTTCCTTGCCGACTGTCAGGATGTCCGCGCCCTGCAGGACGGCAAAGACAAGCGTGGTAATTAAGGAAGCGGCCAGAAAGCTGAATACCAGGTCCAGCCGGCGGATTTTGCGCACGATTAGAATGCCGCCCAATAGCACCGCCGGCAGCATTAGCGGCGTCCCAACCCACCAGGATCCGGCTTTGCCCAAAAACAGGCCGGTCAGAGTCAGGGCAATCGCCACCGGGTTAAAAATATGCTTTTTGTTTATAGCTAAAATATATTTGGAAGCCATGGCCAAGACCGCCGCCCAAAAAGGAAAGGCATAAGCGGCCGGCGTTTTGCCCGGCAGCAGGACCAGGGCCAGGATAAAGGCGGTAATGTAGACTGATTCCACGTTGGCGTGGGCGGCAAAGACTTTGGCGAACAGCTCATTGGCCAGCCAGCAAACGGCCAGCAGGAAAGCAGCGGAGAACAACAGGGCGAGGGGGCCGAACGGCAGCCGGCCGAAGCAGGCTAAAATCAGCGCTAAAACCAAAAGTACCAGCAGGTAATAGAGCACCAGCCGGTACATGGTTATGTTGTTGAGGAAGTTATCAATCCAGTCCATAGATTTTGTTTGGGCGGATTTGTGTTAGCCGGCCAGGGCCTGGTTTAAAGCCGACTGCAGGGACTGCTGGAAACCCTGGCTGGTCTGGGTGGCGCCGGAAACAATCTGCACGTTGGCGCTTTGGGAGGCGATAGCCTCGCTTTTCAGCACCGGCATGGAACTCTGGCTAATTTCCAGGGTATTGCCGCGGTCTTTGGGATAATCCAAAAACTGCACGTCGGTAATTTTGCCGCCGGCAACGGTCACCTGGACCTGGACTTTGCCGTAGTAAGCATTAACGTCGTCGCCGACGTACGTGCCATCTTTATACGTTTGCGCTGCGCCGGCGGGTGCGGCCGCGGGGGGCTGGCCGCCGGGGGAGGCAGAGCCGTTACCGGCATTGCCGGGTATGACTATGGCCGGTTTGGCCTGGCGGTGCTGATAAACGGCGTAGCCGGCAAAAGCAATAACAATAACCGCCGCGAGTATGATTTTTTTCATAGTTTATTTCTTTCGGTTAATTAGTGCGATAGGGATACTTACAGCTTACCGGTTGGAGATATTTTGTCAAGAAAATCCCGGACGGGCGGCGGCTTTGCGGGTAGAAGTATTTTAGTTTATCCAGCGGAAAATCTGTTCCGGCGTCTGGCGGGTCTTGGGCCGGCTGGGTTCGGCTTTACGGTAGCCAAAGGCGGCCATGCAGGCAATGCCAAATTGTTCGCGGTCCAGCATCCGTTCGCCGGCCAGGATTTCTTCCAGCTGGCCGCGGTTAAAGCCTTCAATCGGACAGGAATCAATCCGCAGCAGCGCGGCCGCGGTCAGCATGTTGGCCAAGGCTATGTAAGCCTGCTTGCAGGCCCAGTCAAACAGTTCGCGTTCGCTGGCCAGTTCAAAATCCTGTTCCTGGAAGCTGTGCATGCGCTGCTGCCGTCCGGCAACAAAGTCCGGCGCCATGCCTTTGACGGTTTCCATGAACCGGACCAGGTAAGGGGAATTATAGCGCAGGTCCTTGCCGCGGCGCGCCAGAATAACGACAAAGTGGCTGGCCGTAGGCAGCTGGCCCTGCGCTCCCCAGCAGACCGGGCGGATTTTTTCTCGCAGGGCCATATTCTGCAGGATCAGAAAATTCCAGGGTTCGTAGCCGAACGAACTGGGCGACAGCCGGGCTGCTTCCAGAATGACGTTAAAGTCCTCGGCCGGAATTTTTTTGTCGGGATTGAATTCCTTGCAGGCGTGGCGGAAGCCCAGGGCTTCCAGGATTTGTGTTTTGGTGTCCATGGCTGTCAGTTAATTATCACGATTAAGTGTATGTCCGGCTGGCCTTGTCCGTCAACGGGGCGGTTTCCGTTTGGTGACAGCTGCCAACACTTTCGTCCGGCCGGACGAAAGTGTTGGCAGCCCTTTTGCGGTGCGGGGCTGCCGAAATTATCCTGGCTTGCCGGTTGATAAAACCCGCTCTGTTGTGATATTATCAGGCGGCACAGGAGGGAAAATGGAAGACGTTGAGTTTATTGCGTTTGCGGTAAAAGATCCGCAGACCAATAAGGAAGTTCAAACGTTGCAGCCGGAAAAGTGGTACGATCTGGTCTGTACCGCTCTGGACCAGACTCCTTATGTGGCTCAGATTCCGCCCCTGCAGCGGCAACCAAAAATGTGGCATGACCTGGAGGTTAGATTCTATACCGCGTCCGGTTTTGAGATAAAACCGCGGCAGGTTGTTTTAAACCGGCGTCCGGACGGCATTATGCCTTCCGTCCGGGCAAAGATCCGCGCCGGCAAAATATGGCCGGCGGGACAGGTTATCGCCCTGGTTAGTTTTCCGGAGAGCGGAAGCCGGATCCGGCAAATCAAGTCTCTGAAACTAAACGTTGCCTGAGCCGCACGCATTGCTTTATAAAAGACGGACCCGACAGATCAAGTTGGGGCCGTCTTTTGCTTATTATGTTCTGGCTTAACGGCACAGGTAGCAGCCGCGCATATGGTCGTTGACCAGGCCGACGGCTTGCATGTAGGCATAAATAATGCCGCTGCCCACAAAGCTCATGCCGCGTTTTTTCAGGTCCCGGGACAGCGCGTCGGATGCCGGCACGGCCTTGGAAATCTGTTTGAGCGATTGCGGCCGGTGAATGTCCGGTTTGCCGCCCACAAAGCCCCAGACATATTTGTTAAACGAGCCAAACTCTTTTTGGATGGCAAGAAAGGCATGCGCATTTTTGCGGGCAGCCAGAATTTTCAGCCGATTGCGGATAATGCCGCTGTGTTTGAGCGCTTGCTGCAGCTGCGCGTCGGTCATGGCCGCCACTGCTTTA
>CAZJLL010000041.1:0-4587 GCA_964547145.1 uncultured Candidatus Saccharibacteria bacterium
CTAACGCCCGAACAAAACTTTTAACTTTTGACGCTTAACAATTGACTTTCAGTCAAAAGTTAAGTGTTGCCCGTAAACTGCAATAAACAATATGGATTTAAACGATTTGAAAATCGGCACGATCATTCTCTGGGAAAACCAGCCGGTCCAGGTTATCTGGTCCAACCGCATGCGGACGGCCCAGAGAAAGCCTGTCATGCAGACCAAGCTGCGCAACGTCATTACCGGCAAGGTCTACGAATACTCCTTCAAGTTCGGCGAGAGCATTGACGAAGCCGACGTAACCAGGGAAAAGGCCAATTTCCTTTACGCCGATGCCGCCGGCACGCACTTTATGAACAACGATACGTTTGAGACCGTGGACATTGACAAGGAAGTGACGCAGGAACAGGAAAAATTCCTCAAGGAAGGAATGGAAGTCCAGATCCTCCGCTTCAACGGCAAGCCAGTATCCATTGAACTGCCGATTAAAGTGGAACTGAAAGTAACTGAAGCGCCTCCGGATACCAAAGGCAACAGCGGCGGCAATGTGACCAAGCCCGTCACGCTGGAAACCGGATTAGTGGTTAATGCGCCCATGTTTATTAAGGAAGGCGATATCCTGCGCATAGACAGCCGCAGCGGCGAATACGTGGAGCGTGCGGCACAATAAATATACCGTTTCAACAACCCCCTGTTTTACAGGGGGTTTTAATTTGCGATATAATAAAACGGCTAACAGAGGAACCATGGAAACTAAAGCCAAACTCGTCCGGGATAAAATCCCGCAGATTATCAAAGCCGGCGGCCGGACCGCCAAGGTCCGCCGCATCGCAAGCGACAGGCAGTACCTAAAACACCTGCTTGCAAAATTGCAGGAAGAAACCTTGGAAGCGGCCGATGCTGCCTACGACCCCGTTCATCTGCTGGAAGAGCTGGCTGACGTGCAGGAAGTGCTTGACGCGATTGCGGATCTGCCGCAGTTCGGCCGCGCCGCATTGCGCCGCCGGCAAGCGGCCAAACGCCGCCAAAGGGGCGGCTTTAAGCAACGGCTCCTGCTTCTTCTAAAATAACCGCAACAAAACCCCTGCCACAATCCGGTGGCAGGGGTTTTAATATATAGCCGCTTAAATGCGGGAATCGTTATAGGTCATGGGCGCAAGTACGGACAGCCGCATGTCGGCCGCGTTGGCCGGCACAATCCAGGCTGCCTGGCCGCCGTTGTTTAGGAACGTATTCCAATCCGGCACGGGGATAAGGCCGCTTTCGCCGACCAAGTAGACCGTCTGGCCGGACTTGATCCAGGTACCCCAGGGATGGGCGGCATAAGGATTAACTACGGTATAGCCGGAATCCGGCAGGCCGGAATTGCCAACCGGCACCACGTTCTTAAAAGAATAGCCCAAAGTGGTAAAGACCGACCCGGAAACAAAGCCGGTCTTGGTGTCCTTGTAGACAATGTAAACTGTGGAGCCTTCGGAAATAAGCGCGCCGTCCGGGTAAGTCCGGGCGCCCAAGACGCTGCCGCCGGGATAAGTCAGCCCGCCGCCGGAAGGATAGTTATAGTTGCTGCTCACGGTCACATACAGCGTGCCGCAGGAAGAATACCCGCTTTGGCAGACAGTGATAGTGGCCGAACCGGTTTGGGCATTGGCATAGACTGTCAATGAACTGCCCGAAATCTGCGCCGAAACCACGGCCGGATTGCTGTTGGAGGAAACATAGTAATAGTTGCCGCTGCCGCCATAGACGCTTACCGTCTGGCTCTGGCCGGCGGAAAGATTTAAGCTGGCAGGGTTGAACGAAATAGAGGAGGAGCCGCCGTAATAGCCGCCGCTATTAACCGAGACATAAACGGTGCCGCAAGCGCCGCCACTCTGGCAGACGGTAATAGTGGTGGTGCCGGTATAATTGCCATAAACGCTTAGGGTATTACTGTAGACATTGGCCGTGGCCACGCCGGAATTGCTGTTGGAGGAGACGTAGTAGCTGCCGCTGCCGTAGATGGTAACTGTTCCGGTCTGGCCGGAATTAAGATATAAGCTGGTCTGGCTCAAGGACAAATTGCCGCCGCAGTTGCCGTAATAGCAGTTGCCATTACCATTGCCGGAAACGCTGACAAACAGGTTGGCGCAGCCGTAGTTGCCGTTGCTGCAAATGACAATAGTGCTGCTGCCGGAATTTAAGGCGTAAACGCTTATGGTATTGCCCGAAACGCTGGCCGAAGCCACCGAAGAATTGCTATTGGAGGAAATATACAGGCCATAGCCAGAATAGCTGTAAGCCGTAACATTGCCGGTCTGGCCCGCGCTCAAGGACAGGCTGGTCTGGCTCAAGGACAAATTACCCGAGCCGGAACCGCTGCCGACGTAAACATACAGAGTAGCGCAGGCAGAATAGCTGTTCTGGCAGACGGTAATGGTGGTAGAGCCGTTGCCGTTAGCCAGCAAATAAATGGTGCTGCCGGAGATGCTGGCCGAAGCCACGGACGAGTTGCTGTTGGAGGAGACGTAGTAGCTGCCGCTGCCGTAGATATTGACATTGGCCGACTGGCCCAGGTTCAAATTAACGCTGTTCTGGCTTAAGGACAGGCTGCTGCCGCCGTAACCGCCACCTACCGTAACATAGAGCGTAGCGCAGCCGCCGTTGGTATTGGAACAGATGGTCAGCGTGCTGGAACCGGTAGCCAGGCCGTAAAGGGTAAGCGTATTGCTGTAAGGGCTGGCCGATACCACGGACGAATTGCTGTTGGAAGAGACGTAATAACTGCCGCCGTACTGGCTGTAAACCGTTACGTTAGCGGACTGCCCGACGTTCAAATTAACGCTGCTCTGGCTCAAGGACAGATTGCCGCCGCAGTTGCCGTAATAACAGCTGCCGCTGCCGGAAACGCTGACATACAAGCTGACGCACGAACTGCCGCTCTGGCAGATGCTGATGCTGGTACTGCCGGCAGCCAGGGCATAAACATTAATAGTGCTGCCGGAGATGCTGGCCGAAGCCACGGACGAATTGCTGTTGGAAGAGACGTAATAGCTGTTGCCATAATAGCCGCTGCCGCTGATGGTAACCGTCGCAGACTGCCCTGCGGACAGGCTTAAGCTGGTCTGGCTCAGATACAAATTGCCGACGCCGCAGTTGCCGTAATAGCAGTTATTATTGCCGCCCACCGTAACATAAAGCGTGGCGCAGGCATAGCTGCTGCTGTTGGCGCAAATCGTTATTGAAGTGCTGCCGGAATTCAGGCCGTAAACAGTAACGGTATTGCCGGAAACGCTGGCCGAAGCCACGGACGAATTGCTGTTGGAAGATACATACAGGCCGGAATAATAGTTATAAGCCGTAACCGTAGTGCTCTGGCCTTGGTTCAAATTAACGCTGCTCTGGCTCAAGGACAAATTGCCGCCGCAGTTGCCGTAGCTGCAGCCGGTATAGTTGCCGGGGTAGACCGAAACCGTGGACGACTGCAAACCGCCGACCATTGCATAAAGCTGGATCGGGTTGCTGCTGCCGTCGCCGGGCATGCTAATTACCTGGGTAAAATAGCCGCTGCCGTCGGTCTGGCCGAGGTTGTTGACTACGGTCCACAAAGTGCTGGTCTGGCGGGAGTACAAATTGACCTGGCTATAGGAGTTGGCGTTGCTAATATTGACCTGCAGGTTTCCCGAGCTCTGATAGGACGCCGAAAGCACGGGCGTAGCCGCCAAAGCTTGCGGCGACAGGCTCAATCCGGTAACCAAAATCAGGCTTAAAATCAAGGTTTTTATAAGATTTTTCATAAAGCCGATTAATGCTGAATAATTATTCTTGACTTTATATTATGGGCGTTTTTGCAGGATTTGTCAAGGTTTTTTGTCCAAGACCCAGCGCTTGGCCCCCAGCGCCGCTAACTCGCCCTGGCCGGCTTGGGCCAGTAATTCCGGCGCGCCCGCAGTGGTTGCCGGTCCGGCGGCAAAAATTCCCGGCACCGAAGCAGCCATTAGTTCGTCCACTTTAATTTTGCCGGCGGCGGTTTTGAAAGTCAACAGGTCAAACTCAAGGCCGATTCCGCCATCGGCTTGAGGCTGCGGCGCCAAAATCACGGTTTTGCCGTAAATCTGCAGGCCGCTCGCAGTTTCCGCCGAAAAACTGACCACGTTTTTGTCCAAAGATAAAATTTTGGCCTGCGGCACGGCTGTAAGCAGCTCAGTCTGCCGGCCAGCGGCCTCATAAGCCTGCCGCAATTGCGCCCATGACAGCAGCGGCGAATCCGGATATGCCGCAGACGGAACATCCTCTTCCAGCACGGCGGCGCGCAGCTGCAGCCGGGCAGCGGTTATGGCCGCCGCCATGGCGGCCGGACCGCTGCCGATAATTATTACGTCATACATAAAATTATTGTTGCCGCACCAAGGCCAGGTCCCGTTCTATCTGCCGGCTGATGGCTGCCGCGGCGGCGTAACGCCGAAACGGCCGCAGATAGCGCTTCAGTGTCAGTGTAATAGACCGGCCATAAAGATTGCCGGCAAAGCCCAGCAGGTGCGCTTCCAGTTTGGGCAGGCCGCGGCGGTCCAGCGGGCCGATGACAATGCCGGCTCGGTAACTTTTGCCCCCGACCGTGGCGGTTCC
>CAZJLL010000042.1:0-2585 GCA_964547145.1 uncultured Candidatus Saccharibacteria bacterium
TTCATCCCCGGGCAGCGGCGATAAAGAAAAACGACCGTGCTTTTTGCAACGGCCGCTTGCCCGGGGTTTTCTTTAAGGTAACAAAAAAACTGCGGATTTATTCTGCAGTTTTTTTGTCTATAGAACCAATTTTTTCTTTACTACCTTGATTGGGTCAAAGCTCTATCGGTGAGGAACTGACGCTCCTCGGTCTCTACGATACTGAGCCTTGATGGCTGGGGTGCCAGGATTCGAACCTGGGAATGAACGGTTCAGAGCCGTTTGCCTTACCGCTTGGCTACACCCCAATATTAGGATTGTTTAAGTAGATTAAACTATTGATTTATTATATAAGGCGACTTATCTCGATTAGATCGGGACTACACCCCAATAGGAATAGAAATTTACTTTAGATATTTTGATATTTGAAATTATTATACCTTCATGCCTCTGCGGCAAAAGGCGCCAGACACTTCCATAGTTTACGACATTTTGCCCTTTTTTTCAATACCCGCCCGCCGGGCTCATATTCGGGCGGCTTTTAATGAATAATGTTATAATACAGCGGTGAAAAAGCTGACAAAAATCCTAAAAGCCGTTCTGTGGCTCGCGCTGGCGCTGCTGGTTCTAGATGCCGGTTTAATCACTTTTTTTGCCGTATACCGGCCGCCCATAGAACATGCCGACGCAATTGTTATTTTAGGCGCGGCCATTAATACCCCGGCTCTATATAACCGCAGCCTGGAAGGTTTGAAATTATATCAGCAAGGCAAGGCTGATACCCTGGTCCTGTCCGGCGGGGTTGATTATCCCAAATCCATGCCTGAGGCCCAGTATATGGAAAATGTGATATTGGCCAACGCCAGTTCTGCTCCGGCCACCATCCTGGAGGAAGATTCACATTCCACCTATGAAAATATCAACAACACCAAAACCATTCTGCCGCAGGCCAAAAGCCTGGTTGTAGTCAGCGACCGCTACCACTTGGCCCGCGCCGTGCTGGTGGCCCGGCGGGCCGGCTTTACACCGGATTATTGGGACGCGCCGGACCAGAGTTATTATTCCTGGCCGCAGCTGCTCTTTTATTATGGCCGGGAGATGGCGGCCATTATTAGCTACCTGCCCAAGTTGATTACCGGTTAGGGTAGGGAAGAGGTGTCCCCTCTTCCAAATTGGAATTATGGTATAATTAATTTTTTGTTTGACAAGGCCGGCGGGCTTTGTTATAATACCGGCAATTGAATATCCTAAGACAGTTGGCCCCGATATGCATCGGGTTAATGTCCGAATGCCGGACACCCACCGAGGAATGCATCAACCAGGTTTGGTGATTTTTACTCGGGTCAATATAGAGCCCGATTTTTTGTTGGATATTTGAGAAGTAAAGGTCGAAACAGTCAGTCACAAACAAGCAAACAGATTATGGCAAAAGCAAAAAGCCAGAAGGAAAAAGACTTGCAGGAACTGGTGGCCAAGCTGAAAACGGCCAAGTCCGTGGTGTTCAGCGAATACCGCGGCACGGCCGTAAAAGACCTGGACAAGTTCCGCAGCGCTCTGCGCAAGGAAAAAGTCTTTTCCAAAGTTTATAAGATTTCCCTGATTAAGAAAGCCCTGGCCGAAAACGGCATTGCCGCCGGCAGCCTTGATTACAAGACGCCGGTAATTATGTCCGTTTCCCAGGACGAAGAAACCGCTCCGGCCCGCATTATTAAAGGCCTGGCCAAGGACATTAAGACTATTGGCATCCTGGAAGGCGTGGTGGACAATAAATTCCTGTCCCAGGCCGAGGTAATGGCCTTAGCCGATTTGCCGAGCAAGGATCAGCTGCGCGCCCAGGTGGTTGGCACGATTAAGGCTCCGGTTACCGGCTTCGTCAACGTTTTGGCCGGCAATCTTCGCGGCCTGATAAACGTGTTCAACGCCATGGCCGCCAAATAAATAGGGGAATGACAGCAGTCAGCAATAATTAATTTAGCAACACATACTATGTCCGAAGAAAAGAATGTGGTTGTTCCCGAGAAGTTCAAGACGCTCGTGGAGCAGATTGAAAAACTGTCCGTTTTGGAATTATCCGAATTAGTCAAAGTCCTGGAAGACAAGTTCGGCGTTTCCGCCGCCGCTCCGATGATGATGGGTGCCATGCCCGCCGCCGCCGGTGCCGCTCCGGCCGAAGAGAAGACCGAGTTCACGGTGGAATTGACCGATGCCGGCGCCAACAAGATTAACGTGATTAAAGTGGTCCGGGAAGTTACCGGTTTGGGCCTAAAGGAAGCCAAAGACATTGTGGATGGCGCCCCGAAAGCCGTAAAGGAAAACTTGCCCAAGGCCGACGCCGAAGCTTTAAAGAAGAAGCTGGAAGAAGCAGGCGCCAAAGTGACCTTGAAATAAGTTTTTTACACAAAACCGCCCTTCGACTCAGCTCAGGGCGGTTTTTTGTTATGGGTAAAATGGTAATTTGATTTTAGGGGTATACTAGGGCAGTTGGAACAAGAGTAATATATCTTTAAGGATAATTAACGCTCTTGCCCATGATCGCTCTCCTAAACCAGATACCGTCAGAAGCCAAAATTAAGCAACAATTAAGGAAAATCATCTATGGCAAGAAC
>CAZJLL010000043.1:0-10900 GCA_964547145.1 uncultured Candidatus Saccharibacteria bacterium
GGCCAATACCTCAGCCTGCCCGCCAGCCAGTCTGCCGCAACAGTTACCGGCTTAAGCAACGGCCAAACCTATGACTTTGAAGTGCTGGCCGGCAATACCAGCGGCACATCGTCTCCGTCCAACATAGCCACGGCTTCCCCGTTTGTTTTTTCCTGGCCCGCCTCCAATAATTATGACGGCGACTTTACCAATGCTACGCAATATATTGGCAGTTATATCACCAACCACCCGTCCTGGTTTGCCCATGTGCCGCTGGTTACTGATTTTTCAGTTTTGGTAAGCAACGGAACATCTACCATAAGCACCACCAGCGCAGAAAGCACCTACCAGTCCACCCGATCAGCCATTATCAACGCCCAAGGCAGCGGCGGCCAACCCGTCTTGGTGGGAACCTATATTTCCGGCACCACGGTGCAGCAAGTCGGCGAAGACCCAAATTGGCCATACGCCCGGGTGCCTTTAGAGTGGATGCCGGGCGACGCTGCCTATATCGGCACCTGGCCGGGCGATCCCGGCCGGGAAGTGGTGGATGTCACCAGTACGGCAACGGTGCAAGCTTTGCAAACCAATATCAAAACCCTGTGGGCCCAGCACCCATCTTCCCTCTATATGGTGGATAACGCGGCCTCCAACAGCGTTCAGGGCGGAACCCAGCCTTGGGCAGCTCAATGCGCCAATATTCAACAACTGCGCCAAATTGCCAACTCCCAAGGTTCGGCCGTAGTTTTTAACGTGGCCGCTCCGCCGGGACTGGTTTCCCCTTCCGATTACGCCCAACTAATGGCTGCGGTCGGAGAAGGCAACGCCATTATGCTGGAGGATCCCTGGGATAATGCCGTCCGTGCCAGCTCTACGCTGACTCAATTGGCGGCCAATACCTACCGCCAATTGTCTGATTATGGAATTAGCGTGGTTATGATTCCGGGAATAAACGGACAGGCTGACGGCGAAACCTTGTCGCAATGGGTGCAAAGCTGGCGCCAGCCGGCCGATGCCATGTATATTTCCGGAGCGTTCTATCTGGCGCCCGACCCGCTGGTCTTTGGCCCGTTCCTGCCCATCGGCATAACTTCACCGGCACAGAGCGCTGCCTTAAGCGGAACAGTCAGTCTGGCCGCCACGGCCAGTTCATCATATGGTTCAGTAACCGCCATAAAATTTTTGCTTGACGGCGCCGATTTAGGACTGGCAGCGGCCACTATTTCGCCCAATAGCTATACCTCCTCCTGGAATACGGCAACCGTGCCAAACGGAACCCATGTTCTGACAGCGGCATTTACAGACAGTAAAGGAAACACCTCCACCTCTTCAGCTACCACCATAACAACGGCCAATACCGTAGCCGTAGGAGGCGGCGTCAGCTATTCATCGCTATCCTCCGCTTCTGCCGCGCCGCCCACGGACAACGAGCCGGCGGCATCGTCAAGCCAGTTGGGGGTGCCGGCTATTATCCTGCCAACGGGCGTAAAAGACGGCGACACCATTAAATTTCCCCAAAGCCAGACTATTTATTTGATTAAACCGGACGGTCTTTACCCTTTTGACAGCTGGGTCAGTTATTCAACCTATGCGGCGGAGTCAAGCGTCAGACTGCAGGAACTTGGCGGCCCGGCGGACCTTTATACCGTAAGCACCCGCCTGGCCCGGGAGATACTAGAACAAAGCCCAAACGCAGCCGCCAAACTTTTCCCGGCAACGCTTAATTTCGGTCGAAATCTAGGCTACAAAAATAAAGGGGCGGACGTAAAAGCCTTGCAGCAATTTCTCAATCAAAATGGTTTTTCCGTGGCTGTGTCCGGTCCGGGGGCTCCGGGACGCGAAACCGATGTATTCGGCTTGGCCACTAAGGCGGCGGTGAAAAATTTTCAGACTAGCTATCAAGGTAAAATTGGCCTTCCGGCTCCGACCGGTAAATTTGACACCGCTACGCGGACCTTCGTAAATAATTTGCATGAATAGCTAAAAAATGGCAATACGAAAATTATTTTACATAAAAAAATCTTTGCGGACGAAAACCAAAAGGCAGTATTAACTTGCATAACGGCAATATATACATATAATCCTAATTATGAATTATGAATAAAGAATTAAATTGGGAAACAGAAATAAGACAAAAATATGAAGGGCTGAGATTGCAGGCTCGCTCTCAATCGAAGGCAGAATTGGCTGAACGGATTAAAACTAACCCCATACCGACAGCTGATGAAAGCGACCTCGGTCTTTTTATTGAACGGCTGGAACCGCAAGTCAGGGCGTCAGTGCTGACCTTACACCAAAAAGGCTATTCTACTATTTCTTCCGGTTTTGTGCCGGAGAATCCGCAAGAACAAACCATCTCCTTTTATAAGGAAGTGCAATTGGCGCCTAAAGACAAAGAAACAATAGAAAAATTGGGAGCGCAAGTCACCATCAAACCATTCCGCGGTATTGAAGGATATTATTGGGAAATAAGTTTTCAAGCCATTGAACCAAACTTAAACACCATAAAATCGCAATGGGATAAAATTTCTTCACTCATGCCTGACACGGGACACAAGCCATGGCGCAGCCGCCTAGCGGACGAATTTGAACAAAAATTTCCTCCAAAAGCCCCTTGATTATTCTGGGGCTTTTTGATATTATAGAAAGCCCTTTAAGGAGGGCTCAATACTACCCTAGAACTTCCCTAAGGAGAATAAGGCATGGATGAACTAACGCCTGGCATGGAGCTGGCAATTCACTATGCGCGGCAATTGCGCGCAATCAAACCTGACCATGAACTGTTCAAATATTTCACGGCCAAGGGAGACCCGAAACTGGATCAGGAGTTTGAAACCCGCTTCTGGAACAAAAATTTCCCAAGGAGCAAGCCCCCGGCCACCTGGTAAGGGCGACTGTCTGGGCCAACTACGCCGTCGCGCTCAAAAAAGCGGCGGAAGAGCTGTCCGGTCCGGCAGCCGGCGGCGGCTGACCCCAAGTTCCGCCATTTTGATGGGACGGCATTCCCATACCCGCCCGCGTGAAAGTTCTTTAGAACGAGTAACGCGGGCTGTTTATATGCTTAAATCCATTCCCCTCCGGACATAGCTTGCGCGCGGAAAAGATTTGCTGTAAACTTTGCCATATCAGGGATTTTGCCCACATTGCCCGCTAACTTCCCGCAGCACAATCAAGCCGCCGTTCTAAACTTTGGCGGGGCCGCGTCTGCCATATGGATGCGGCTTTTTTTATGCTGAGATGGGACATATGCCTTTTTGGCTAGCGCGATTTTAACCGAGCTTGACAAAATTCATATATACGAGATAATTAACTTACTTAATCATTAAATTAATAAATCGTGTCCTTGCCCAAAGAAATCATGGAAATCCGCCGGCTGATTGTCCGGCTGTCGCGAAAATCACGCGGCGACTTAAAGAAGCGGCTTAAAGCCTCCCGGTTCAAAATTTTGCCGCTGGCTTATAATATCCTATCCCTGCTGGACGGACGGCAGCTAACCATCCAGGAACTGGCGGAGGAAATGGCCATTAATCCCCCGGCGCTGGTCGGCGCCGTGGACTTGTTGCAGCGGCAAGGCTATTTAAGCAGAAAATCCGACCCTCGCGACCGCCGGCGCGCGCCTCTGGCTATTAGCAAGGCCGGGGCGGCCATACTCAAACAGGTGCCGCCAATTGCGGCCGGCGACACCCTGGCGGTGAATTTATTAAAGCTGGCCGGTGCACAACGGGCGCTGCTGCTGAAAACCTTAACCGGCCTAGCAGCATAAGCATAAGAAGCCAGAGACTAGGGACAAGAGGCTAGTAATTGACAAAATTGAACAAAATTACTCAGATATAAGATTTAGGATGTAAGATGTAAGAATTGGGACCCAAATGGCGTCATTCTGAGCGGAGCGAAGAATCCCTTAAACACAGAGGCTAGGAGCTAGGGACAAGTAATTTAAGATTTAAGCCTGCCCGACGGACAAGGCGGAGGCAGGCCTGCTACTTGCTACATACTACCAGCTACAAACTATAAAAAATCATTAAATCAAAAATTCTTATTTCTTACATCTTATATCCATATATCCTTGCATCCTTATATCCTTAATTCCTTAACCCATGTCTGAAATCATTTCCGTCCGGAACTTGACCAGGCGCTTCGGCAATTTTACGGCCGTGGACAGCATTTCCTTCGGCGTCCAACCGGGAGAAATTTTCGCCTTTTTGGGTCCCAACGGAGCCGGCAAGTCAACCACCATTAAAATGCTCATCACCCTGCTGGAACCGACCAGCGGCAGGGCCGAAGTGTCCGGCCACGACGTGGTCCACGCCGCCGCCGAGGTCCGCAACATTATCGGCTACGTGCCGCAGATGATTTCCGTGGACGGCACGCTGACCGCCTACGAAAACCTGCTGCTTATGGCCAAGCTCTACGAAGTGCCGCGGCGCGAACGGGACAGGCGGATTAAGGAAGTGCTGGACTTCCTAAATCTGGGGGAACACGCCAACTCGCTGGTGCGGACCTTTTCCGGAGGCATGATCCGCAAAATGGAAATCGGCCAGGCCATGCTGCACCGGCCGAAAGTGCTGTTTTTGGATGAGCCGACCACGGGCCTGGACCCGGTGGCCCGGCAGAATGTCTGGCAGCACCTGTCTGAGCTGCGCCAAAACTTCGGCGTCACCATCTTTTTTTCCACCCACTACATGGAAGAGGCGGAATCGGTCAGCGACCGCGTGGCGGTCATGAACCTGGGCAAGCTGGCCGCCATCGGCACGACGGCCGAGCTGAAAGCCAAAACCGGCAAGGCTGGCGCCACGCTGGATGATGCATTTATTTATTTTACCGGCAGCCAGCTGCAAACCGGCGGCAACTTCCGGGAAATCCGCCGGACCCGGCAGACAGAAAGGAGACTGGGCTAATATGCTCCGCTATATCGTTCAAACCATTACCAAATCCTACGTGCTGGCTGAAATGGAAGTGCGCAAGCTGCTGCACGACCCCACGGAGCTCATTTCCCGTGCCGTCCAGCCCATCCTCTGGCTCGGCATCTTCGGCGAAGCCCTAAGCAAAGTCCGCGCCATCCCCACGGAAGGCTATACCTACCTGCAGTTTATTACTCCAGGCATCCTGACCCAGTCGGTAGTGTTTGTGGCCATCTTTTACGGCCTGTATATTATTATGGACCGCGATACGGGCATCCTGCAAAAATTATTGGTTACGCCCACCCCGCGCCTGGCCCTGGTCTGGGGCCGCATGATCTCCGCCGGCGTGCGCGGCCTGTCCCAGGCCATTGTCATTTTCCTGTTTGCCCTCATTTTAAGGATTCCCCTGCACATGACCGTGCTGTCACTGCTCGGCGTATTCGTCATTGTCATGCTGGGCGCGGGCTTCTTCACCGGCCTATCCATGATTATCGCCGCCATTGTCAAAACGCGGGAACGGTTCATGGGCATCGGCCAGGTCATTACCCTGCCTCTATTTTTTGCCTCCAATGCCATCTATCCGGTCTCCATTATGCCGCGCTGGCTGCAAGTGGTGGCCAGCGTCAACCCCTTAAGCTACATGGTGGACGGCTTGCGCGGCCTCATTGTCAGCGGCAATATGGCGCAGCTGCCGCTGGACCTGCTGGTTCTGGCCGCCGCAACCCTGGTTATTTCAGCCATCAGCGCCTGGCTGTATCCCAAAGTTGTAATTTAACCATTAAAGATCAACTAAATGGAAACGAAGATTGACAAAAGCAAGACCGCGCTGGTCGTCATTGACCTGCAAAAAGGCATAACCGCCATGCCAGCGCAGCCCCACGACGCCAAAACCGTAATCAGCAATGCCGCCCAACTGGCCGAGGCCTTCCGCAAGAACGGCATGCCGGTTTTTCTGGTCCGGGTGGCTCCGGCGGCGGACGGCAAGGATGCCCTGCATCCGCTGGTGGACGGCGCCAATCCCTGGGGTAACGCCCCGCGGCCGGCGGACTGGACCGAACTTGTGCCGGAAATGGCGCCGCAAACTGGCGATTTTGTAGTGACCAAAAAACAGTGGGGCGCCTTTTATGGCACCGACCTGGACCTGCAGCTGCGCCGCCGGCAGATTGATACCATCGTGCTCTGCGGCATCGCCACTAATATCGGCGTGGAAAGTACGGCGCGGTTCGCCTATGAATACGGCTACCAGCAGATTTTTGCAGAAGACGCCTGCGCTTCCATGTCAGCCGAAGCCCACAATAATTCCGTCAGCGTCATTTTTCCGCGCATAGGCAAGGTCCGCGCTACGGCAGACATTCTGGCCGCTTTATAGTTGCAAACCCGAATAAAATCCCGTCCCAAGCTTGTCGAAGGACGGGATTTTTTACCGACTTATTTAAGGTGGATATCCGGTTTTTAAATCAAACGTAAACAGGTTACAATATAGCTGAGATTAATTAATAAAACATCTATGAACGGCTACGTAGATAATATTGAACGGCTCGCTTTGGAAAACAATAATTTCCGCCGGGTCGTGTATACTGCCAAACACTGCCAGCTAGTGCTGATGTCGCTGCTGCCGGGAGAAGAAATTGGCGAGGAAGTGCACGAAGTTGACCAGTTTTTGCGGATAGAACAAGGCAGCGGGAAGGCCATGCTCAATGACATACCGCACGATATCGCTGACGGCAGCGCCATTATAGTTCCGGCCGGCACCAAACATAATATTATCAACGGCGGCACCGCGGCAATGAAGCTTTACACTCTTTATGCGCCGCCTCACCACCAGGACGGCATAATCCACCAGAGCAAGACCGATGCGGCGGCCAACGATCCCGATTTTGACGGCAAAACCACGGAATAATCCCCGCTTAACCATTGAACATACAACCTTATGAAATGGCTGTTTGCAATTTTATTTTTGGTTGGCGCGCACTTCGGCGCCTCATATCTCGTGCCGCTTGACTACCAATCCCAGCAAACATTCTGGGGCCTGCTGAAATGGGTCTGGCCCTGGGCCGACGGCGACCGCGGCCCTTTAGGCGTTATGACCACGGCCTCCGGTTTTCCCCTGACCGGCTTTTTTCTTGCAGTAATTGCAGCGGCGTTGTTTCTCATGGCCGCCTTGGCTGTTTTGCACTGGTGGGTGCCGTTTTCCTGGTGGCGCTTCTGCGCCGGTGCCGGTGCTGCGGTCTTGTTTGTGCTGCTGCTCCTGTTTTTCGGACCGACCAAAATTCTGCCCATGGCCTTCTGCCTGTTCGTCCTCTGGGCCGCCTGGACTAACTGGTCGGTCCTGACTCATGGATAACAAACCTTTTTCTATGCATAAAGTTTTTTCTGCCAATGGAGACCGCCGGCATCTTGTTTTATCCTGCTTTTCGCCTCCGATCATGCTGGCAACGATGATCGTGGAAACGATTTTGGCGCTATGGACGCTGCTGCGCTACCGGCAGGGGCTGTTCGGCAAAGTCGCTGCGGCGATCCTGCTGCTGCTGGCAATGTTTCAGGCCTCTGAGTACCAGGTCTGCGGCAACCATAGTGCGGAAATCTGGTCGCGCCTCGGCCTGGTCGCCATTACCCTGCTGCCGGTGCTGGGCCTGCGCCTTATTCACCTGATTACCAGGCAAAAACATTTTGTGTTCCTGGGCGCGCTGCTGGCTGCGGCATTTGTTCTTTATTTTATTTTTGCGCCGCGCCACGACGTCAGTTCTTTCTGCGGCGGCAACTATATTATTTTTACCGGACCGGGGTCGCTGTATGAATTTTTCGGCGCCTATTACTTCGGCTTTTTAATTTTAAGCATCTGGCAGGCTCTGACGGCCAAACGTGAGACTCCCAGCCGGCTGCTGCAAAGCATTCTACGCTGGGTCGTGGCCGGATACCTGTCCTTTATGCTGCCGCTAGGCGTAGTCTATGCCGTATACGCGCCCGCCCGGGTTGCGGTTGCGTCCATCATGTGCGGCTTTGCCGTTATCTTTGCCTTGATTCTGGCCTTTGAAATTGTGCCCAAATTCTACCGCTATGCCGCCCGTACAAGCAAGGCCAAAAATGATTAAATCTCCGTTTTCTACCAAGGAAAAATAAAATTTTATTTTAATCAAGACATTTTTTCCAAATAACGCCAAGACCCAAGACAGCTTTTAGGATATAATACTTCTACGGGCCGCCGGCCAACGCCGGATGTCGGCCGGTTTTTAGCAACCTAAAATCTTCCCCATATGGACATTGAAGGCTTGGGTATTATTTTGGAACCTACTGCCAGGGAGTTTGAGAACCAGGCAGTCCTAAACCCCGCCTGCCTGCTGCTTAACGGCACCACCCACCTCTATTACCGTGCGGTCCACCGGGGCAATTTTTCCACAATTGGCTACTGTCAGTTGCGGGACGGCCGGGTAACGAAGCGCCTGGACCACCCCCTGCTGGAACCGGAATACCACTACGAATCGCACGGCCTGGAAGATCCGCGGCTGGTAGTGTTGGACGGCGTCTACTACTTGTTTTATACCGCCTTTGACGGTGAAAACGTACATACTGCCTACGCCACGGGTACCGACCCCCTGCATTTTGAAAAGCAGGGTGTCATTTCCCCCAGTCTGCCTTATGAGGAAGCTCTGCGGCTGCTACCCCCGAAAGAGAGCCTGGAAAAATATCGCAGGTATGGCAAACATTACGAGGAAGTCAAAGATCCGGGCGTCTTTCTTTGGGAAAAAGACACCCTTATCTTTCCGAAAAAAATCAACGGCCGCTTCATGCTCCTCGCCCGGATCATGCCGGGCATTCAGATAATCCCGTTTGACTATTTTGCCGACCTTAAGCTGTCTTTTTGGAAGGGCTTTTTAGGAGAACTAGACCGGCATATGCTATTGCAGCCGGCTTACTGGTTTGAGACCAGAAAAATCGGCACCGGCTGTCCCCCGCTCGAAACGCCTGCGGGCTGGCTGCTCATTTACCACGCAGTGCAGGAAACGCCGGCCGGCAACGTTTACCGGGCCGCGGCTGCCCTGCTGGACCTGGCCGATCCGACCCGGGTCATAGCCCGCCTGCCCGAGCCGCTATTTGAGCCGGACGCCTCTTGGGAAAAACAGGGCGACACGGCTAATGTTGTTTTCCCCACCGGTGCGACACTGGATGGCGATGAGCTGATTATTTATTATGGCGCCGCGGACACCCGCATCGCTGCCAAACGGCTAAGCCTGGCCGAGCTGCTCGCGGAACTTAAACGACACCCGTATGGCCAAGCCTAATACCCAGCCCGTCATTGTCCACTTAAGTACTTACCCGCCCCGCGTCTGCGGCATTGCCAGTTTTACTTTTGATTTAGTCTCAGCCCTGGACCGGCTATTTAATCCGGCCTTAAGTTCGCGCGTCCTGGCCATGGCCGGCCCCGGCGACCGCCTCATCCCCGGCCGCAAAAAAATCTTAGGCTATCTAAAACGGGACGATCCGCGGGGCTACGCCCGCGCGGCCGCACGCCTTAACCGGAAGCCAGAGGTTAAATTGATCAGTATTCAACATGAATTCGGCATTTTCGGCGGGCCGCGCGGCCGGCATCTGCTGCTGTTCTTGCGCGCCCTGAGCAAGCCCGCCATAATCACTTTCCACACCGTCCTGCCCGAGCCGGACCGCAGCTTGCGCCAGCTGGTCCGGCAAATCGCTTCCCGGGTGCAAAAAATTGTCGTAATGACTGCGCCATCGCGGGATATTCTGGTCCGCGACTACGGCTTGCGGCCTGGAAAAATTAAAATTATCCCCCACGGCATCCATGCTTTTGATTATGCCCTGCCAGACCGCTACAAACAACGGCTGGGCTTTAATCCTAAAACCATCATTTTCTCCACCTTCGGCCTGCTTAGTCGCGGCAAAGGCACGGAATATGTCCTGCGCAGCCTGCCGGCCATAATAAAAAAATACCCCCGCCTGATTTATCTGGTCTTAGGGCCCACGCATCCAGAAATCATCAGGCAGGAAGGCGAAAGCTACCGCCGCTTCCTGGAAAAACTAGTGCGGGAACTGAAGCTGCAGCGGCACGTCCGTTTCCGCAATGCCTACCTGCCGCTGCCTAAGCTGCTGGATTATCTGCAAGCCACTGATATTTATATTTCCGCCTCGCTGGAACCGAGACAGGCCGTCAGCGGCACCCTATGTTACGCCTTAGGCGCGGGCCGGCCGGTTATTGCCACACCGTCGGCGCAGGCGCAATCGCTGATTACGCCCGAAACCGGCCGACTGGCCGGCTTCCGCGATGCCGAAACAATCACCAAGACGGCTCTGGAACTGCTGGCCAGCCAAAACCAGCTGCGGCAAATGGGGCAAAACGCCTATTTCCGGACCAGACATATGACCTGGGAAAACGTGGCACTCTCTTACGCTCGGCTGTTTTCCGCCGTAGTGCCGGAACTGGCCCTGTACAACGTCCATCTGCCGCCGATTAAGCTTAATCATTTGGCCGCCCTGACCGGCCCAAACGGCATCTTTCAGTTCGCCCGGCTCAGCGTGCCCGACCGCAGCTCTGGCCTGACGCTAGATGACAATGCACGGGCCTTGATTGCCGCCATGCGCTATTACCAAACCAGCCGCGACCGGACAGCGCTGCGGCTTAGTAAAGTTTATCTGCGCTTTATGGACCGGGCGCTAAGCCGCAGCGGCCGCTTTCGGAATTACTTTGATGAACACATGTCGCCCAACGCGCAAATGGAAAACAAGGACAATCAGGAAGACGCCGACGCCCGGGCGCTGCGGGTCCTGATGGAACTATCCGCCGCGCAAGCAGCACCGGCGGCACTGCGGCGGCGAGCCGGCAATATCCTGGCGCGCCGGTTCAAGTCGGGCGTGCACTTTGCCCACCCCCGGGCCATGGCACTTTACATCATCGGCCTGTCTTACGGCATACCCGGATTGGACCGGCGGAAAGAAATCAACTCATACTGCCAAAAGCTAACTGCTTTATTGCGAAAAAACAGCGCTCCCGGCTGGCGCTGGTTTGA
>CAZJLL010000044.1:0-2340 GCA_964547145.1 uncultured Candidatus Saccharibacteria bacterium
GGCAGGCCGGCCGCCCAGCAACGCCTGGCCGGCCGGCTGATAGCCGGCGCCGGTAATGTGGTAAATTTTCCGTCCGGTATACAGCCGCTCCACCGTCATTTGATTTTCGGTAATGGTTCCTGTCTTGTCTACGCAAAGCACAGTAGCCTGGCCCAAGGCCTCCACCGCCTGCAGTTTTTTGACCAGGGCCCGGTGCCGGCTCATGCGCCAGACGCCATGGACCAAAATCAGGGTCAAAATCAGCGGCAGACCTTCGGGAATAATGGACAGAGCCAAAGACACGACCAGGGAAAACATGTCCCGGGCCGGAATGCCGCGCCACATGCCTAAAACAAACAGCGCCGCCGAAATCGCCAGCACGGCATAAATAATAAAACGCGACAAAACCTTGATGTTGCGCTGCAGGGGCATTTCGGTTTCCGGCAGCAGCAGGGCGCGGCTAATCTTGCCCATTTCCGTGTTCATGCCAGTCCCCACCGCCACGGCCAGGCCGTCGCCGGCCAAAACAGCGGTCCCTTTATAAACCATATTGTGCCGCTCGGACAAGGCAGGATGATCTTCAGCCAGGACGGCGTCCCGCTTTTCCACGGCCGCCGCTTCGCCGGTTAAGGCCGCCTCGTCCACGGTCAGGCCGCGCGCCGCCACCACCCGCGCATCCGCCGTAACCCGCTGGCCTTCCTTCAGCACCAGCAAGTCGCCCGGCGCAACTTCGGCCTCGGGAATAATTGTTTCCGCGCCGCCGCGCAGCACCGTGGCCGAGGCGGCGGACAGTTTTTTCAGGCTGCGCAAAATCTGCCCGGCGCGGCCTTCCTGCACCGCGCCAATGACGGCATTAACCAGCAGAACCACGACAATAATAGCAGCATCGGCGACCTGGCCCAGAAAAAAAATAATCACGGCGCATACGGCCAGCACATAAATCAGCGGGCTTTGGAACTGGCGCAAAAAAACCCCCAGCCAGCCCGGCACCGGCGGTTCGGCCAGCAGGTTGGGCCCGGCCCGGCGCAGCGCCGCCTCCGCGCGCTGGGGACTCAGACCGGCGCCCAAATCAACCTGGAATTCGTTTTCCAGCTGCGTTTTGGTATATTGATACCACTCCATGGACTTTTATTTTAATTGCCCGGCGTTTTTATTTCTCCAGATAAACTTTCAGGTCGCTTCGGTAAATATCCATCAGCGTAACAAATATGGCCACAATAATCGGACCCAAAAGAAAACCCAAAAAGCCGAACAGGCCAATGCCGCCAACCACGCCCAGCAGCGTCAGCAGCGGATGCAAATGGACGCGGCTGCCAATAAACCGCGGTGCAATTAAGTTATCAATCAGCCCCACGGCGAGCGCGGCCCAGATTGCCATGCCCACAGCAGCGCCTAGATGGCCGGTAAAGAACAAGTAAAGCACCGCCGGAATCAGCGACAGCGAAGTGCCCACGGTGGGCACAAAAGCGGCCAGCACGGTAAAGGCGCCCCACAAAAACGGCTGCGGCACGCCGAACATTAAAAAGCCAACCGTTGCCACCGCGCCCTGGACCAGGCAAATGACGAATTGTCCGCCAATAACCCCATTAATCGCGTTTTCCAGCTTGTTCACCAGCAGGTTTTCGTGCGCTTCCGCCAGCGGAAAAACGCTGCCCAAATAGGCGCGGAAACGGCTGCCGTCCTTCAGCAGATAGAACATAGTAAAGAAGGTCAGAAAGATATCAAAAAAGAAACCCGCGCCCCAGGAGACAATGTTGGTCAGGCTGCCCAAGTTGACCACCAGGTGGGACAGCTGCGAGCCGGCTTCCTGCAGCATGGCCATGGCTGCCGACTCCAGCTGGGGCGGAAGCAGCGCCAGCAGTTCGCTCTGCCGCCAGGCCAGCCCGCCGCCGGACAGCTGGTTGTACAGACTGACCAGTTCGCCGAACAGGACCTGGCCCAAAAAATAAAGAGGGATAATAACAATAAACAGCGTCAGCAGCACCGTCAAAAATGAGGCCACGGCTTCATGCTTCACCCCGGTCAGGAAGCGGCGATAAATAGGTATGAATAGCACGCTTAAAATAAAGCCGAACGCCAAAATCCGGAACAGCGGCGCCCACATTAAAAAAACTACAAAGCCGCAAACCAGCAGCAGAATAAAAAATCCGGCAAGCTGCAAACGTTGATGGCTGGGCATAAATTTAAAAGGTTACTTTATCTATAGTATAACAAAAATTCCGGCAAAGCACACGGCGCCTAGTTGGAAGAGGTGTCCCCTCTTCCAATTTAAATTTATGGCGTAATAAAGAAAGCCACCCACTGCTTGCCCGTAGGCAAGCAGTGGGTGGGGCTGCATAAGCACGTCCTTCGTCTTTTTCT
>CAZJLL010000045.1:0-5606 GCA_964547145.1 uncultured Candidatus Saccharibacteria bacterium
ATTAGGGTCCAGCGTAATACTGACCTGGCCGCTCTTAGATGCGGCATTGCTGGCCGACAGGGTGGTCGCCACCAGGCCGGAATTATAATCGATATTGGTTTTTACCTGCACGTCGTGCATAATCTGGCCGGAATTGGAGGCCGCGCCGTTGTGCACATAAATGCGGATACTAACGCTGTCGCCGGCATGAGCCGAAAAGCTCGGCGCCCAAACGCCGGCGCCAGCCACATTGCCTGACACTACCGCAAAATCGGTGCAGTTATAGCCGGCATCGTTGGCCCAAGTGACAGGATAAGGATTAAAGATCGGCGTAGAATAAACCGGACTGCAGCCGTCAGCGCGGCTTATGGTAGCCACCCGCGGCGCCAGGCCGAAAATGGAAATGGCGCCGGCCAAGAGGACTAGCCCCAGCAGTGAACCGATCTTGAAATTAAGTTTGGCAATTATGCTCTTCATAGACTCAAATAATTAGTCTTAATTAGATATTACTTAAATTAATCTTAATTAATTATAACTTTAAATTATACATTTTTTTGGCTATTTTGTCAATACCTGGCTTGTTATATTTTCCTGAAATCTAAGCCGCTTTCATAATAAGTTACTGTTCCACCTGGGTCAATTCGCCAAAGATTACCAAACGCTTGGCCGTAGAACCGACCGGCCAGCAAGTGGACAGCGCAACCAAGGATTTGCCTGTGTTCTGGAACTGCGCCTGGTCAGTCGGCGCATACTGCTGCCTGTTTACCACCACATAATGGAAGACGGCGGTCTTGCCATTGGTTTGCGTTACGGTCAGGCTGAAGGAGGTGTTGTTGCCTAAATTGCCCAAGGTACTGAAAATCCGATTATAACTGCCCTTGGCCCAGGGGTAATTACTGCTATGTCCCGCAATGTAAGTAGTGCCAATCTGGCCGGGCATAGCCGTGCCGGGATAATGCACCACGCCGGACTGCAGGTCGCGGTCAAAATTATTGGTATCCTGGGTCCAAATAATCGGCACGCTGATTTTTAGGTCCGGAATATCCAGCCGCCCCGATATGCTGGTATTGATATCAACCGAATTTTCCAAAGCCGGATTCAACTGGCCATTCTCCGTGCCGCCCGGCACGCCCGGCGTATAAGAAGCCAAAGTGCTGGCGCCGGCTACGCGGGACTGGCGCTGCAGGCTTTCCAGGGTCAACCGGTTCATTACCGTCTCCATATCAATGTATTTGCTGATAACTTGCTTTTGCGCATCAGTTAAGGAAGCCCCGGTCAGCGGATTAATATTGTCAGCCAAGGTCTGGCTATCCGGCATACCCAAACCCAGAGTATCGTAGCTCTTCGGGTTCAGATTCAGCAGATATTTTTGGAAATTGGTCAGGCCGTTGCCGGAGTTGTCTGTTTCCGGATCAATGACTTTCGGGTCGGTAACATCGTAGTAAAAGCCGTTAATCCACTGGCGATAAGCAGACTGATCCTGATTCTCCAGCTGCTGCAGCGCCGTCTGTTGCGGTTTGGCCGGAGCAGACTCTGATTTCGTGAACAGATTCGAAAGAAAGCCGAAATGCAGGCCGGTGGAAGAACTAAAAAAGAAATAATAGAGGAATAAGCCTACGGCAAAAACCGCCACATAAGGACCGGCCGCGCGGGCAATCTTCATCCACGGGGCAACGGCAGGGGCGGAAATCTCTTCTTTCGGCTGGCCCTTGTGTTTGGCCAAGGCCGCCAAGCCGGCAGCGTCTTCAGAAGCAGCCTCTTCATTAGCCACCGGCAAATTAGCCACAGGGAGGTGGCCCGCGGCCGCAGTTGAAGTCTGTTGGGAATCCGGATGGATACCCAGCATTTTTGCCACTTCGTCGGTTGCAGAGGGGTATTTTTTGTCAGTTAAATCTTGTTCCATAAAAGCTTAAAATAAATTTGACTTATAATACTATCATAAATTTATGAATTTGTCAAGTCAAGTTAAAAGTGCTATTATAGGGCTAAATTCAGCACGATATGGAGAAAACCCCTGTTATTTCTACTAAAAACGAGCCGCACTTCGGCCTCCTTGGCCGGCGGTCTTTTGTCATTCTGCTAGCAGCTTTCCTTCTGGTTAAACTGCTAATTTCTCTGTTTGAACCGCACCGCGAGCTGTCTCAGGCATCGGATTTGACCGTCTCCGCCATTTCTAACGCCGTAAACAGCCAAAGGGTTTTGCATAATTTAAACAGCTTAACTGCCAATCCCCTGCTGGCCAAAGCTGCCGCCAGCAAAGCCCAGGATATGATTGACCGCAATTACTTCGCCCACGTGGATCCGGACGGGCATTACATCTGGGATACCATTGTAGCGGACGGTTATACGCCCTATCTGATGCTGGGCGAAAATCTGGCCATTAATTTTTATGATACGGACAGCTTAATCTCGGCCTGGATGAACAGTCCGACCCACCGCGAAAACATTTTGCAGGCCGGCTTCCGCGACCAAGGCATGGGCTTAAGCTTTGGCAACCAGGCCGCCGGACAATATTATTCTTCCATCGCCAATACTTTCGGCACTTTGGCTTCAAGCGCTAAATCTAAATCCTCCGCCGCCGCCCCGGCGGCCAAATCAGACACACCAGCCCCGCTCCCCCAGCCGGCGCCTGTGGCCACCCCCTCCCCGGCAACCCCTGCTCCTCCGGTCCCGGCCGCTTCCGGCTCCGGCCAGGCGGCACCGGCCGCCGGTGACAATAACTCATCAACTCCGCTGGACATCCGCGGCAATGCCGCCGCGCTGGCCCAAAACACCGAAGACAGTTTTGCCCTGCCCGGCGGCCCCAGCCAGCCGGCCAGCACGGCTCCAGCCGCCGCCCCTACTGCGCCGGCGACGACTGCCAGTTCGGCTGCGGCCGTCGTCGGCAGCATTAAAAGCACCTGGTTTAACGACTACCAAACCAACCGCTATCTTATTCTTGTCTCCGGCGTTGCCCTGCTGCTGCTGATGCTTTCCGATATCAAAGTCGCCATTGAAAAAAAATTCGGCCATTTAGATAAAAAAATCAACAACCTTCTGCTGTTGTTAATTGCGCTGATTGTTATTGCTTTTATGTACTGGCTCTAGCCGCTGACGCCGTAGTCCAGCCGGTATTGGCAGGCGTCAGTCAGGCGGGCCCGGAAATTGGTCACACTCAGCAGCATGGCCATAATAATCAGGCTGATGGCCAAAATTTCCGCCAGGCTGCGCCAGGTCAGCGCGCGGTCCAGTTGATAATGGAAAATACCCCACATCAGGTTATAGCAGGCCGCCAAAAAAACCGCGCCGGTAAAATAGTTATAGCCCCAATAGACAATAACCAGGTTGGCCAGCTGGGACATGACGCCGGCAATGACCAGGGTAATCAGCAGGTTGCGCCCGGTCATCAGCCGATGCTGGAACAGGGCCTGGTAAATGAGCAAAAAAGTCAGGGCGAATGCCCCCAGGGCCAGATAAGCCGAACTTAGGCAATAATAGCGCACAATCGCCAGGCTGGCGCCGTAGGCGATGGCGCCGGCGTAGATTTTAACCATGGACAGGACAATAAAGATGTCGCGGTCCACCCGTTCCCGGCCCCGCGCGAAAATCTCCTTCAGATACCAGTAATTAAAAAACAGCGCCGCGGCCGAAAGCAGGGCGAAAATCTGCTGCTCGCGGTAAAAGCCGAAGTTGACGTAAAAGATGGTAATGGTGGACCAAAATATCAGCAGCGGCAGAATCAGGTAATTCAGCCAGGTTTTAAGAAACCGCCATTCCCCCAGATGGGCAAAGCGCTCGCCGAAGGCGCTGCCCAATATCTTCAGCCGGCGGAGCGCCGCCTGCGGCACCCGCTCGTGCCGCTGCCGGGCCCGCGCGTAGCTGCCGCGCGCTTTAAAATGCAGATCATAGAGCAGCACAATCTGCAGGATGTAAAACAGCGAAACATAAGCAGCCGTGCGGATAAACAGCGCCGGCTGGTTTAAATTAATACTCGCGATCAGGGCTTCAAAGCAGCCCAGGGCCGCGGCCAGGTTGACCGCGGCAGAAATAATTTTTTGCGTTTTCAGGGTCATTGCTTGGCTTTTTTATAGGCAAGCTCCGCAGCGCGGTAAAGGGAATCAAAAGTGCCGGCATCAATCCACTCTCCCTGCACGATATCAACTTTCAGCTCGCCCCGCCGCAGATACCAGTTATGGATATCGGTAATTTCCAGCTCGCCCCGCACCGACGGCTTTGCCTCCCGGGCCGCATCCACTACCCGCCCGTCGTAGATATAAAGTCCTGTTAAAGCATAATCGGACAAAAATACTTTAGGTTTTTCTTCTATTTGCACGGCCTGCATTTGCTCATTGAATTTAACAACACCAAAGCGCTCGGGATCGCTGACTTTTTTTGCAAATACATGCCCGCCGCCCTGAAAACCCCGGATGATTTGGGAAAAGTCGTCCTCAAAAATATTATCGCCCAAGATTAGGCAAACATTATCCCGGTCAATAAATTTTTCCCCAATTAAAAATGCCTGGGCCAAGCCTTCCGGCTTGTCCTGAATTTCATAGGTAAAACGGGCGCCGAATTCCTTGCCGCTGCCCAGTAATTTCAGATAATCCCCCGCATGATCCGGCGCGATGATAATCAAAATTTCCTTAATGCCCGCCTGCAGCAAAGTCTGCAGCGGAAAAAAAATCATGGGCCGGTCGTAAATCGGCAGCAGTTGCTTGCTTGTTACTTTTGTCAGAGGCGACAGGCGCGTACCGCTGCCGCCGGACAGTATAATGCCCTTCATAAATTAGTAGTTAAAAATTCTTTCAGCGCTTCCTGCCAGCTGCGCAGGGCCGGCAGTTTGGTATTGCGCAGCACCGCCTTGGCCGGCCGGCGCGCCGCCCGCGGGAATGATGCAGCCGGCACAGGCAGCACTTCCGTCTTAAATCCCCGGATGCGGAAAATCTCCCGGGCGAATTCAAACCAGCTGGCCGCTCCGGCATTGGTTACGTGGTAGATGCCTGCGGCTGGCCGTTGAGCTAATAATAGCCGAACCTGCGCCGCCAAATCAACCGCATAAGTCAGGCTGTTAACCTCGTCGCTGACCGCCTTAATTGCCGGCTGGGAGGCGGCCAAGTCCAGCATCAAGTCCACAAAACTCCTTTTGGAAAGCTCGCTGGCCCCTTTGGGGCCGAACAATACCGCCGTCCGCACCAGATAATAGTTCCCGCCCTGCCGCTGGATAGCCTGCTCGCCCTGATATTTGCTTTGAGCATAAACCGACAGCGGCATAGGTTGGGCAGCTTCGTCATATTCTCCCAGACGGCCGTCAAACACGTAATTGCTGGAAAAGTGGACCAGAGTTGCACCCAGCTGGCGGCTTAATGCCGCCAGACGCTCCGGTACCTGCGCATTGAGCAAAAAAGCCGCTTCTTTTTTGCTTTCCGCTCCGTCCACGTCATTGTAAGCGACGCAGTTAATAATGGCCTCCGGCGCCAGGGCAGTGACCCGCTGCCTAAGCACAGCCTCGTCGGCCACATCGCAATCCTCGCGATCCCAGGCCACGGCATCGGGCAATACCCGCTTGAGCGCCCCGCCCAGCATGCCCTTGGCTCCTAAAATAAGAATCTGCCCCATGAATAATTTAACGATTAATTGATTATCTGATT
>CAZJLL010000046.1:0-3047 GCA_964547145.1 uncultured Candidatus Saccharibacteria bacterium
TTACGGCATACCCGGATTGGACCGGCGGAAAGAAATCAACTCATACTGCCAAAAGCTAACTGCTTTATTGCGAAAAAACAGCGCTCCCGGCTGGCGCTGGTTTGACAAAAAATTGACTTATTCCAACTCCACCCTTAGCGAAGCGCTGCTGGCGGGATTCCGCACTACCGGCCGGCGCACTTATTTGACGGCGGCCAAGCAAAGCCTGGACTTCTTGATTAGCCAAACTTTCCTGCAAGGAATGTATATGCCCATCGGCCAAAACGGTTGGTATGTACGCCGCGGCCGGCGCGCTTATTTTGACCAGCAGCCCGAAGACGTGGCCGCCATGGTCGGCACTCTGGCGCAAATGCGCCATCTCACGGGCCAAGCCAAATACGGCCGCTTGATGCAGCAGGCTTTTCTATGGTTTTTAGGCGACAATCCCTTGGGCCAGCTGGTTTATAACATCTCTTCCGGCGGCTGTTATGACGGCCTGGGAGAAAAAAGCATTAACCTGAATCAGGGAGCGGAATCAACCATTTCCTACCTGCTGGCCCGGCTGACAATGGAAAACAATATCCAGCAGCCCGGCCAAAACAAAAAGCGGGTCTGAAAAATCACTTCAGCTTCCAGGGAAACTTAATGGTCGGCCCGTCTACAATGAAATGGCCGGTACCGTAGTGATGAATGGTCTTGGGCTGCTTGACGGCCGGGTTAATCCAGGCCTTAATTACCTGCAACACAAAAAAATTATATTTATTGGCCCAGGCCGAGTCCACAACCCGGCATTCCAGATTGGCATAAGCTTCTGCTACCAATGGGGCGCGTACGACCGCGGCCGGCAGGGGCGTCAACCCGAATTTTTTAAACTTATTCATATGCTCTCCGGAATTATTGCCGACCTTGACCACGGTGGCGGCAATGTCCCGGGTCGGGATAGCCAGCACGCACTCCTTGGTCTTGGCAATCAGGCTAAAAGTATAATCGCGATTGCTGATAACGCAGCCCACCAGCGGCGGCGTAAATTCCATCATGGTATGCCAGGCCATGGTCATAATGTTTTGCTTCTCGCCCTTGGCGGTCGTGACCATAACCACCGGCCCCGGCTCCAGCAGCCGGTCAATGTGTTCCAAAGGATACGCTTTGAATTTCATAGGCATAAGGTTAAATATATGGTTATCGTATCACGGCCCGATATATGGGGCAATTATTATTTTATTTACGGAATTAAATAGCAAAATTTTTAGTTAGTGCTATACTATGATTATGAAATTTTCCGAAAAAATCGCCTCGTTTCTGCTGGTTTTTTCCGCCGTCTTTTACTGGGTACATGTCAGCGGCCACTACAATACCAAAGTCATTCTGGCCGATTTAGGCGGCCTGCCTTGGCTGTACACCTCTCTGGTCACCCTGTTTTCCATTATTACCGGCTTTATTATCCAAAAAGAATGGGACAACTGGAACAGTCTGCTGGATTCGGTTAAAGGCGAAGTGGATGCGCTGCGCGAACTCTGGCTGTGGTCGCGGCATCTGCCGGAAGACTACAAGGCCCGCTTTGACTCGGCCATTAAAAAATATCTGGAAGAAATGGCCAGCGACGGCCTGAATAAAAGCGAGCGCCAGGAGCGCAGCCGAGAAATCGAACAGGCTTTCAGCACCATTCAGGGCACCATGTTTGAAATGTCCCAAAGCGACTCGCGGCTCATGCCCACGACTTTTTCTTTTTTCATTAAGCTGATTGAATACCGCACCAGCCGCATCCGCTATACTTCGCACCACGTGCCTCAGTCGCTGCAGCGCACGCTGCTATTTACCACGTTTTTAATTATTGCCCTGTCGCTGTTCATTGGCATCAAGGACATCTGGCTTGACTATACCTTCACCCTCAGCGTGGCGCTTATGGCCTTTATCATCTATTTGGTGGTGGACGACCTGGACCACCCCCTGGTCCGCGGCAGCTGGCATTTGACGCCGGCGGATTACGAAGCGCTGCTGCGGCAGATTTCTGCCGACCGCACCGGCCATTAGCGCCGCCATTTTCGCAAATATGAATTTCAAATTTTATTGCGCCCTAGCCGCTGCCCTGGTCGCAGTTTTTTCTTATCTGCCCTACCTGCGCGATATTTTCCGCGGCCGCACCAGGCCACATACTTTTAGCTGGCTAATTTGGATTATTACTCTCGGCACAGGACTTGCCGGCGTATTGCGCGGCGGCGGCGGCTGGACCATCTTGAGCATGGGTACCAGCATTTTGCTGGAGTGCGTCGTCCTGCTGCTATCTCTGCGCTATGGCAGAAAAAACATCACCTGGTTTGATACGGCCGTTCTGCTGCTGGCTTTAGCCGCCATTTTAGTCTGGCGGCAGCTGCAAAATCCTTACCTGGCGGTAATAATGGTTTCCGCGATAGATTTCTTAGGCTATCTGCCCAGCTACCGCAAGGTTTATTTCCAGCCCCAGAGTGAAACCTTATCCACCTGGATTGGCTACGTATTGGCCGGGGGGTTCGGCATGCTGGCCTTGAGGTCGTATAACTTCCTGACGCTGACCTACATCCTGACCGTGGCCGCAGCCAACCTGCTAATGGCCATACTCTGCCTGCGGCGGACAGCCCCCAGGCAAGACCGATAATACAGCGGAATAAAAAACACCCAAAGTGCTTTTCAAATAACAACTATTTCGGCATGCTGGCATCCTCGTCCCGGGCTTCGGCTGCCTCCACGGCAACCTCTTCGGACACGGCCTGCGGCACTATGTCTTTTTTCAGCAAAGTAAAAGCACCAAGCGCGGCGGCCGATATGGCGGCAATGCCGCCCGTGGCCAAACCCCAGCGCGGCCCTGCGTATTCCCCGATCCAGCCGATAATCGGCCCGCCAATAGGCGTAGAACCTAAAAAGGCCATAGTCCACAGCGACATCACGCGGCCGCGCATCTCCGGTGCGCTTTCCAGCTGCAACAGCGTATTGCCTAGGGCGATGAAGTTTATGGAAAAAATGCCGACCAGGGCCATCATCAGCAAAGCCAAATACAGGCTGGGCACAACGGAGGCCAGGATCAAAAAAATACC
>CAZJLL010000047.1:0-12346 GCA_964547145.1 uncultured Candidatus Saccharibacteria bacterium
CGCCGGCCTGGCGCTTTACGGCAAGGTGCCGTTCGTTTCTTCTTATGCCACTTTTTCACCGGGGCGAAACTGGGACCAGCTGCGCGTTTCGGTCTGCTACAGCCAGGCTAACGTCAAAATCGCCGGCGCGCATACTGGCGTGACCGTGGGGCCGGACGGGGCGACGCATCAGGCGCTGGAAGATGTAGCTTTGACCCGGGTGCTGCCGAACCTGATTGTGGAAGTGCCCTGCGACGCGCTGGAGGCCAGAAAAGTTGCAGTGGCGCTGGGCCGCCTGCAGGGTCCGGCGTATTTCCGCCTGGGCCGCAGCCAGACCCCGGTCATTACGCAGGAGTCTACGCCTTTTAAAGTGGGCCGCGCCGAGATTTTCCGAGATGGCAGGGACGTGGCCATTATCGCTTCCGGGCCGGTCTTGTATAACGGTTTGCTGGCGGCTGAGGAGCTGGAAAAAGAAGGCATCAGCGCCATGGTGGTTAACAATCATACCATTAAGCCGATTGATGCGGCTACTATCGTGGCGGCCGCCAAAACCTGCGGCGCCGTGGTGACGCTGGAAGAGCATCAGACCATGGCCGGCTGCGGCTCAGCAGTGTGCGAAGTGCTGGCCCAGCATTATCCGGTGCCCGTGGAGCTGGTTGGCATGCCAAATACTTTCGGTGAATCCGGCCAGCCCCAGCAGTTGATTGAAAAATACGGCATGGGCAGCCGGGCCGTCGCGGCGGCGGCAAAAAAAGCCATCTTGCGCAAGCGGCCTGTTAAATAATTTTTAAGATAATATGCTGGATATAATTTCCATCGGCGACCCGACAATTGATACGTTTTTATTAATCCACGACGTGGAAATCCGCGAAGTGGACGGGCAGAAGAAGGCCTTGCTCAACTGGGGCGACAAGCTGCCGGTGGATGAAATGCATCGTACCGTGGCCGGCAATGCGGCCAATAATGCGGTGGGGAGCGCGCGGCTGGGGCTGAAGGCGGCGCTGTACTGCGTGGTGGCGCACGACGTGGGCGGACGGGAAATCGTTCATAAGATGCAGAAAGAGAAGGTGTCCACCCGCTACGTTATTCTGGACGACAAGCATGGCACTAACGCCTCCACGGTTATCAGTTTTAAAGGCGAGCGGACTATTTTGGTTTACCATGAACACCGCCAGTATAAACTGCCCGCTTTTGTGCCTGCGGCCTGGGTATATTTGACCAGCATGGGCGTGGGGTTTGAAAAAATTTACAAAGACCTTGCCCGATACCTGGATAAGCACAAGACGCGGCTGGGTTTTAACCCCGGCACCTTCCAGCTGCGCAAGGGCGCGGCTGCCAACCGGCTGATGCTGGAGCGGACCGATTTATTGTCCTTAAACGTGGAAGAAGCGCAGGGCTGGGTAGGCGAGAGCGGCCGCGATCCGGAAGTGCTTTGCCGGAAACTGGCGGCGCTCGGCCCCAAGGCCGTGGCATTGACGGACGGCCGGCGGGGGGCTTACAGTTATAGCGAGGAAGGGTTTTATTATTTGCCCGAATTTCCGGGGCCTCGAGTGGAGGCTACCGGCGCGGGGGACAGCTTTACCACCGCTTATATTGCCGGTTTGTTTTACGGCTTGAGCCACGCCCAGGCTTTGCGCTGGGGGCCGGTCAACGCCGGCAGCGTGGTGCAGCAGATCGGGCCGCAGGCGGGCCTGCTGAGCCGCGCCGAAATTGAAGGCCGTCTGAACAAAATGAAAAAATATCTGCCTGTTGCCATTACCGACGCCAAAAGCAAGGCGGCAGTGCTGGCGCAGACTGCGAAAAAACAAGATTAAATATTATTAAATAAATTTAGGAGAGAAAATTATGGCTAAGATAAAAGTCGGTATTAACGGATTTGGACGAATCGGGCGGCAGGCATTCAAAATCGCCCTGGAGAAGCCTGAGCTGGAAGTGGCGGCGATCAATGATTTAACCAGTCCGCAGGTGCTGGCGCATCTGCTGAAATATGACAGCAATTACGGCCGCCATCCGGCCGCCATAACTTTTGACGAAACCCATGTTATTGTGGACGGCAGAAAATATCAGGTGCTGGCGGAGAAAGACCCGGCCGCTTTGCCCTGGGCGGCTTTAGGCGTAGACGTGGTGATTGAATCCACCGGCCGGTTCACCGACAGCGAAAAGGCCTCGGCGCACATTAAGGCCGGCGCCAAACACGTGATTATTTCCGCCCCGGCCAAGGATGAAGGCATTACCCCGACCATTGTTTTGGGGGTGAACGCGGGCGATTATACCGGCCAGCCGGTAATTAGCAATGCTTCCTGCACCACCAACTGCATTACGCCGGTCATGGCCGTGCTGCAGCAGAAATTCGGCATCGACAAGGCGCTGATGACTACTGTCCATAGCTATACGGCCGAGCAGAATTTAGTGGACGGCCCGCCGCCGGGAGGCAAATCCAACGATTTGCGCCGCGCTCGCGCCGCAGCGGTCAATATTATTCCAACGACGACCGGAGCGGCTATCTCCGCCACCCAGGCTCTGCCGGAATTAAAGGGCAGTTTTGACGGCATGGCCATCCGCGTGCCGACTCCGGTAGGCAGCCTGTCGGATTTTACCCTGGTCTTGAAGCAAAATACCACCGCCGAAGAGATTAACCAGGCATTCATTGCGGCAGCCCAGCAGCCGGCTTTCCGCGGCATTTTGGAAGTCTCCGGCGAGCCGCTGGTTTCTTCCGATATCGTCGGCCAGCCCGCTTCGGCCATCGTGGATTTGTCCTTAACCAAGGTTATCGGCGGCAATTTGGCCAAAGTAGTAGCCTGGTATGATAATGAATTCGGCTACAGCAACCGGCTGGTGGAGGAAGCAATCCTGGTGGGGCAAAAGGGTTAGAGAACAGCGGCTATAAGCTGCAAAAATTATTTGCAATGATTAAATATCTTCGTGCCAAACCGATAAAGAATCAGACAGTGCTGCTGCGCGTGGATTTCAACGTGCCGCTGGAAAATGGCGCTGTTGCCGACGCTTTCCGCATTGAACAGGCGCTGCCGACAATCAGGCTGCTGAAACGGGACGGCAACAAGCTTATTATTGCCAGCCATCTGGGCCGGCCCGGTGGCAAGCCCGATCCGGCTTATTCCTTAAGGCCGGCGGCGGCAAAACTGGCCGAGCTGCTGCATTTAAAGTTTGTGGAAACGGACCGGGATATTCCGCAGTACGGCATTCCGCATCTGGTATTCTATACCGGTAATTTTTCAGCCGCCGGCGCGCAAAAAATCCTGCGGCAGGCTGAGAGTAAGGATATTATCCTGCTGGAGAACTTGCGTTTTTGGCCGGGGGAAGAAAGCAATGACCCGGTATTCGCCAAAAAACTGGCCTCGCTGGCCGACATTTACGTTAATGACGCATTCAGCGTGGATCACCGCGCTGCGGCCTCTGTGGTCGGCGTGACGCATTATCTGGACGCTTATTGCGGGCCTTTGCTGGAGCGGGAAATTAAGGGATTGGACGAGGTGCTGCACAAAAGCCGCAAGCCGTTTGTGCTGCTGATGGGCGGCATCAAGATTTCCGATAAGGTGGCGACCATCAGACATTTGGGCGAAAAGGCCGACAAGATCCTGCTGGGCGGCGGCCTGGCTAACTTATTTTATCTGGCCAAAGATTACGAAATCGGGCTGTCCACGGTGGAGCGGGAAGCGGTCAAAACCGCTTGGGAACTGGAAAAGAATTTTAAATCCAAATTATTGCTGCCGGCCGATGTGGTGGTGGCCAATAAGCAGTTGGACAAGGCCAGTATCCGGGTTTGCGAACCGTTCGCCGTCGGCAAACAGGAAATTATTCTGGACGCGGGACCAAAGACTATTTTGTCTTTTGCCCAGGAATTAAAGTCCGCCAAGACGATTGTCTGGAACGGGCCGCTGGGCCTGTTTGAACGCAAGCCGTTTGATACGGCCACCATGGCGCTGGCGCGGGTCATCGGCGGGGTCGCTTCCCGCAAGGCCTACGCGGCCGTTGGCGGCGGCGAGACTGTGGATGCGGTGCGGCTGTCGCACCAATTTGAGCATATGGACCACGTTTCCACCGGCGGCGGTGCCATGCTGGAATACCTGGCCGGCAAAAAATTACCCGGCATTGAGGCGTTGAAGTAATAATTGCCGAATTTTAATTCAGGCCGCCGGCCGGACCCTGCCGCTTAAACATGCGGCCTTTTTTTTGTGCTATAATAAAAGCGGAAAATAACTTTAGAAACCAATGAAAATCACGAAAATTCTGGCGAGGGAAATTTTGGACAGCCGCGGCAATCCGACTGTGGAAACCATGGCCTGGTCGGGCGACATTGCGGCCCGCGCAGCCGTGCCCAGCGGCGCCTCCACCGGCATTCATGAAGCCTGGGAACTGCGCGACGGCGATAAAAATCGCTATGGCGGCCAGGGCGTGCTTAAAGCCTGCCGCAATGTCAATGAAATTATCCAAAAGGCGGTGAAGGGCTTAAGCGCAAATGAGCAGGATAAAATTGACTCGCTGATGCTGGAGCTGGACGGCACGCCGAACAAGAAAAAATTGGGAGCCAATGCCATTTTGTCGGTTTCCTTGGCCGTCGCGCGCTTGGCTGCCAAGCTGGAAAAAATGGAACTGTTTGCCTATCTGGCCGCCAAATACGGCTATAAAGCCGGCCGCCTGCCCCGGCCGCTGTTTAATGTGATAAACGGCGGCAAGCATGCGGACAGCGGCTTGGACGTTCAGGAATTCTTTTTAATTCCACAAAAAAGCACTTTCCGGGAAAATTTGCGCCTGGGCGCAGAGGTTTATCACGCGCTGAAATCCCAGCTGGCCCGGCGGGATTTGGCCGTATCCGTGGGAGACGAGGGCGGCTTCGCTCCGCGCCTGCACAGCAACGAGGAGGCCCTGCGGCAGCTGAGCCGCGCTATTGCGGCCGCGGGCTTTAAGTTGGGACGCGATCTGGCGCTGGGCCTGGATGCGGCCAGCAGCGAATTTTACGATGCCAAAAAGAAAAGCTATCAGTTGCTGTCTCCCAAGTCTGCCTATAAGCCGGGCGAAATTTACCGCCTTTACCTGGGTTGGATAAAAAAATACGGGCTGCAGGTAGTGGAAGACGGCTGCGCGGAGGATGACTTTGCCGGCTGGCAGAAGCTGACAGCCGAATTGGGCGGGCGGGCGGTGCTAATCGGCGATGACCTGTTCGTGACCAATTCCGAGCGCCTGGCCCAAGGCGTCAAGCTCGGCCTGGCCAATGCCTTATTGGTCAAGGTTAACCAGATTGGCACTTTGAGCGAAACCATTGCGGCGGTAAAGCTGGCGCAGCGCCATCACTACCGGATTGCCGTATCGCATCGCAGCGGGGAAACACCCGATCCGTTCATTGCCGACCTGGCGGTGGCCATTAACGCGGACTACATCAAGTCCGGCGCTCCCTGCCGCGGCGAGCGCCTGGCCAAGTACAACCGGCTGCTGGAGATTGAACAGCAACTCTGATGCGAATATACTAATGGATCCAAATGATACAAATAATGCGAATATCAAGAACAGCAAGCTATTATATAAAGACCTTTCTTATGCGGTTGTGGGCGTATTAATATCAGCCCATAATGAACCGGGGCCTTACGGTAAGGAAAAGCAATACGCCGGCGCCGTGAAAAAAATTTTTAAAGCAAAGGGTATAAGCTATATAAGGGAACTTAGGGTGGGTGATAATGGGAATATTTTGGAGATGGTGGTGGAGGATAAAATTGCGCTTGAGTTTAAGGCTAAACGGATCACAACCAAAGAAGATTATTACCAGGTTCAGCGTTATTTGCAGGCAACCGGCTTAAAACTTGCTTTGCTGGTAAATTTTCGCGATAAACTAATTAAGCCCAAAAGAATTCTTAGAATAGAAAATTGGAATGATTCCGCCTCGCATTAGTATTATTAGTTTTATTAGCATCGATTCGTATATTGGTATCTGATGAACCATAAAATCTACAAAAAAGTTGTCCTGGTTATTTTGGATGGCTTTGGCATTGCGCCGGACAGCCATGGCAACGCCATCACCCAGGCCCGGACTCCGACGCTGAACGCCATGGTCAGCGGTTATCCCAGCCTGTCGCTTCAGGCTTCCGGCCCGCTGGTCGGACTGCCTTGGGGCGAAATGGGCAACAGCGAGGTCGGCCATTTGAACATCGGCGCCGGCCGCATTGTCGGCCAGGATCTGCCCCGGATCACCAATGCCATTCAGAGCGGGGAATTTTTTAAGAACCCAGTCTTTAACGACGCAGTGGCTCATGCCCAAAAAAACCATTCCGCCGTACACCTGATGGGTCTGGTCAGTCCGGGCGGGGTGCATAGTTTTGATGAGCATTTATACGCCCTGTTGGGACTGTGCGCCGAGCGCGGCCAGAAGAAAGTATTCATTCACATGTTCACGGACGGCCGCGACACCGAGCCGAAAATAGCTTTGGACCTGCTTAAAAAACTGGACGAGCGCATCGGCCGCACCGGCGTGGGCCGGGTGGCGACTATTGCCGGCCGGTTTTATGCCATGGACCGCGCCCAGCACTGGTCCCAGACCATGCTTACTTACGACGCCCTGGTTAAAGGCATAGGCGAGACGGCGCTGACGCCGGAGGAGGCAATCCGGTCTTCTTATGCCCGGCAGATTTTTGATGAAATGATCAAGCCGACCGTCATTACGGCCGAGGACGGGCGGCCTGTGGCAACTGTGGCGGACAACGATGCGCTGATTTACTTTAATTTCCGCTCCGACCGGGCCATCCAGCTGACCCAGGCCTTTATGGCGCCAGAGCAGCTGCCGCCGGAATTCCGCCGACCGCCGCTGCAGAACCTGTATTTTGCCACCATGACGGAATACCGGAGCGACCTGCCGGTCCATGTGGCGTTCGGCCCGCCGGACTTAAAGAACAGCCTGGCCGAAGTACTGGCTGTAAATAAGCTAACCCAGTTTCATATCGCCGAGAGCGAAAAGTATGCCCACGTTACGGCCTTTTTTGATTGCGGCAAGACTGATCCTTATCCGGGCGAAGAGCGGCTGATTGTGACCAGTCCGCAGAATAATGCCCGGAATTACGCGGATCATCCGGAAATGTCGGCCGGCCAGCTGACGGAAGAGCTGGTCAAGCGGATTACGTCCACGCCGGCCAATTTTTTCGTGGCCAATTTTGCCAATACCGATATGGTCGGCCACACCGGCAATCTGCAGGCCGGCATACAGGCGGTGGAATTTGTAGACGGCTGTTTAAAAAAAATTATGGATGCCTGCCTGCTGGCCGATGCAGCGCTGCTGATTACCGCCGATCACGGCAACATTGAGCAGATGATTAACGTTAAAACCGGCGACATTGACAAAGACCATACCACCAATCCGGTGCCGCTGCTGCTGCTGGCCAACGAGTTTAAATTTGTCCGGCCATTCAGCCGGCAGTATGCGTTTTTATCTTCGCGCGTGCCTGACGGCCTGATTTCCGACATTGCGCCGACGGTCCTGGCGCTGCTTGGTTTGTCTAAGCCTCCGGAAATGACCGGTATTAATTTGCTTGACGTTTTGGACGAAGTGCCGAAAGCAGGGGCAAGAGGCTAGGAATTGACAAGATTGAACAAAATTATTGGGATATAAGTATGTAAGGATTTAAGGATGTAGGGATATAAACCTGCCCGCCGGTAAGGCGGAAGGCGTGGGCAAGCGTAGAGCGTTGAGTGCTCAGGGGACAGCCAGGGGCTAAAGCATAATTTGGCAGAGGTGTCCCCTCTGCCAGAGGGGATACCTCCCCGGCATTCCAAGCCCTTGAAATTGGAAATTTGGATTTTGACATTCTAATACTGTCACCTTATCTTTTAATCTTTAAATTAGGTTTTTTGTTTCCTTGCTGCCTGCTACTTGCTAAAAACTACTAGCCACAAGCCACATGTCTAAAATTTGGAAATTAAAACCAAAAGCGCCGACCGGAAGTTTGGGCCGCTTGCCTGATGATAGTGCGGACGGGCTGCTGGTCCAACTGCTGTATAATCGGGGCCTTGAGCAGGAGGCAGCGGCGGAATTTTTGGCGGCGGCCTACCAGGGCCTGCATGACCCGTTTTTGTTCGCCGACATGCGGGCCGCAGTGGAGCGGCTTTGGGGAGCGATTGAACGGGGGGAGAAAATTTGCGTCTACGGCGACTATGACGCTGACGCGGTCACGGCCAATGCGGTCCTGCAGCAGACGTTCCGCTATTTGGGCGCCGCGGCTGAATATTATATTCCGGACCGCTTTACCGAAGGCTATGGCGTCAATCTGGAAGCGCTGGCCAAAATTAAGGCCGGCGGGTGCCGGCTGATCGTTACCGTGGACTGCGGGACCAACTCCACCGATGCCGCCGCCTATTGCCGGGCTGAAGGCCTGGACTTCATTATTACGGACCATCATGAAATTATCGGCGATAAGCCGGCGGTCCTGGCTTTAATCAATCCTAAAAATCCCGATGATGGCTACCCGTATCGGGAAATTACCGGCGTGGGCGTGGCTTTTAAACTGGCATGCGCTCTGCTGGCCGACGAGGAGCGGGTGCGCGCCCGCCTGAAAAATTTGCCGGCCGGAGCGGACCGCTTTGTTGCTGGTTACGAAAAGTGGCTGCTGGACTTGGTGGCTATCGGCACGGTAGCTGACTGCCATAGCCTGATCGGGGAAAACCGGATTCTGGTCAAGTACGGCTTGAAAGTCCTGGCTAAGACCCGTTGGCTGGGCCTTAGGGCCTTGCTGGCCTCAGCCGGGGTCTGGGACAAGGCCGCCGCCGGCTTTGATACCTACACTCTGGGTTTTATTGTGGCGCCGCGGCTGAATGCCGCCGGCCGGCTGGAACACGCCGGTATCGCCTTGGCATTGCTGCTGGAGACTGATCCCGCCAGGGCGCGGGAACAGGCCGAAGCACTGGAACAGATTAACCGGCGCCGGCAGGCGCTGACCCAGCAGGTGCTAAGCGAGGCGCGGGAGCAGGCCCTGCGCTATGCCGAGCGCCGGGTGCTGGTGCTGGCGGGGGAGGATTGGCCCAAAGGCGTGGTTGGCCTGGTGGCCGGCCGCCTGACGGAAGAATTCGCCAAGCCCGTGATTGTGCTGGAAAAGACGGCCGAGCTGTGCACCGGTTCGGCCCGGACTTTCGGCGAGTTTGATATGATTGAGGCCTTAAAGGCCGCCGCGCCGCATTTGTCCCGCTTTGGCGGCCACAAGCAGGCAGCCGGCCTGACGCTGGAAACCGCGCGGCTGGAGCCATTTTACGAGTCAGTGCTGGCTTTTGCCGAAACCCATGCCGCAGCGGGCAGCGGGGAAAGAGTGCTGGAGCTGGAAGCCGAGCTGCTGGCGGCGGATTTGGGCTTGGAAACTTATGGCCTGGTCAGCCGGCTGGAGCCGTTCGGCGTGGATAACAGTAAGCCCAGATTTTTAATCAGCGGCATGCAGGTGGAGGCGCTGCGCCAGGTCGGCGCGTCCAGCCAGCACACCCAGTTGCGCCTGCAGAAGGATGGCCGCCATCTGGCTGCGATTGCTTTTAATTCCGGATTTTTGCAGCAGCATCTGCAATTCGGCAGCCGGGTGGATGTGGCCTGCGAACTGCTGGAAGACGGCTATAACGGCAGGCGCGAGCTAAAGCTTAGGGTAATTGACGTCCGGCCGGCAGAGTAACTAGGCGGGCAGGCCGCTAAAAATAATTTTTTATCGCAAGATTAATATGCAGCTGACTCTTCATACTGACGGCGGCGCCCGGGGCAATCCGGGGCCGGCCGGCATCGGGGTTGTTATTGAAAACAGCGGCCTGGTGGTGGCCCGCCGTAAAGCCTATATCGGCGAAGCCACCAACAACGTGGCGGAATATCGGGCGCTGATTTTGGCTTTGCAGGAAGCCCTGGCTTTGGGCGGCAGCGAACTGGACGTAGTCATGGACAGCGAATTAGTCGTCCGCCAAATGAATGGGCAATATAAAATCAAACAGCCGGCCCTAGCTGCCCTGGCCGGCGAAGTTTTGCGCTTGAAAAATAATTTTACCCGCGTCAGTTTCCGCCATGTCCGGCGGGAATTTAATAAGGAAGCCGATGCCCTGGTCAACCAGGCCATTGACGAAGCGCTGGCTAAACAAGGCGGCAAAAACACCCAAGCCTAGCGCAGCTTTAAAATTTTCAGCCGGTCGCCGTCCAGCAGCATGGCGGTATTGCCGGCCGAATTAAGCGTAAAGTTTTTTATGTCCCGGCCCTGGTAAAGCAAATACAGGTTCTGGTTGTCGCGTGCGTCCAGTTCAATGGCGTAGAGACCGTTACTTTTCAGGTAAAAAGCATAACCGCCGCCGGAATCAATTAAAGGATGGGTAAGATTTTCGCTGCTGCGGGTGACCAGGCTTAAGTTTTGGCCGAAGTAGTCATAGCTGTCCAGTTCGCCGAGATGAAACAGAGCCAGGTAGCTGTCGGCAAAGTTAAAACCGGCAGCTGTTACATGATCGGCGATTTTTTCCATGGCGGCATTGGCGCGGTAGAGCGTGCCGTCGGCCAACAAAAAAATCTGTTTTTCAAAGTTAACCAGCAGCTGTCCTTGCTCAAAGGCGGGCAGGCCGGCCAGCAGGGTTTGCGTCCGGCCATCCGGACCCAAAAGCAGCAGGCTGTAGGCGCCCTGGTCTTCCCGGACGTAGTAAATTCCGGTCCCGTTGTTAAAAAAAGCCTTGACCGAAGTAAGCAGGACGGTTTTGCTATCCGCTTCCGGATCCACGCGGTAGAGGATGTGCCCTTCCAGGGCGTCTACTTCGCCGCTGTCGGTAATCTGGAACTGGGGCGGTGAGGAAAACAGGCTGCTTAAATCCGCGCTGCGGCCGTCGGCCGCATTAAAAAATAGCAGCGTGGAAGATCCGTCCGCGCCTCCTAAAATAAATTCACCCTGGCCGCCGGCTGCCAGAATGGCTTGAACAGGTTGGGGCAGGGGATAGTTTTGCGCCGGTTTGTCCGGCCCGGACGGCCAAACGGCAAAACTGTTACCGCTGAGCGCGCCGAGAAAATTGTCGTGGAAATAAAAGTCGCTTACGCCGGAGCTAAGCTCTTTGGCCGCCTGGCCGGCCAGCAGCATGTGGACGTCCTGATTTTCCGGATTGGCCCAGGTTACCTGCCCGGGGGCAACAGCCAGCCGCTTGCCCCAGTCAAAGTAGCCGGGCTTTTTTAACGTAACCTGGTATTCGGCCGGCGGCAGAAAATCCACATCGCCGGAGCCGCGGCGCAGCAGCCGGCCGTTTAAATAAACTTCCGCATCATTGGGATTCACCCGGACGCCTAAAATGCCGGTTTGGACGAATTCATGCTCCTTAAAATCATAAGTAATGCCTCGGACGTAAAGGACAATAAGCGGTGCACCGATCAGAAAAATCAAAAATCCCAGGGCAATTAGGGAATAACGGATGGTTTTGGACATAGCTCTTCTAAGTGTAGCAACTTCGGCGGGCTTCTACAAACGGCCGGCTTTTGCTATAATAAGTTGCGATCGGACAGATTATTTGCTAACAGCTGCGCATGTTTGAAACGAAAATCGGCATCGACCTGGGTACGGCCAATACCTTAGTTTACGTCCCCAAACGCGGGATTATTATCAACGAACCGACCGTGGTGGCAATTTCCCTGGAAGACAACCGGGTTTTAGCGGTGGGCCAGGAAGCCAAGGAAATGCTGGGCCGCACGCCGGAAACCATTGTGGCCAGCCGGCCGATGAAAGACGGCGTTATTGCCGATTACAGGGTAACGGAAGCCATGCTGCGTTATTTTATCAACAAGGCTCTGGGCAACGTTCGTTTTTTCCGGCCGGAGGTGATGATTTCCGTGCCCGGCGGCATTACTTCCACCGAGCGGCGCGCCGTGGTGGATGCTGCCTTGGCCGCGGGCGCCAAATCGGCGTTCGTAATTAAGGAAACCGTGGCCGCGGCCATCGGCGCCGGCATTCCCATTGCCGAAGCGCGGGGCAACCTGATTATTGATATCGGCGGCGGCACCACCGACGTGGCGGTGCTGTCCTTGGGCGGCATTGTCAATTCCACTTCCGTGCGCGTAGCCGGCAACCGCCTGGATCAGGCCATAATTGAATTTGTCCGCAAGCGCCACGGCCTGGCCATCGGCGACCGCACGGCCGAAGAAATTAAAATTACCATCGGCAGCGCGCTGGGTTTGAGCGAAGAGGAAGTTATGGAAATCAAAGGGCGGGATATGATCAGCGGCCTGCCCAAAACCATCACCATCACCACTAACGAAGTGGTGCAGGCTATTGCCGACGAACTGACGGAAATCGCCCGCGCGGTCAAGACTGTCCTGCAGGAAACTCCGCCGGAACTGGCCAGCGATATTATTGACAAGGGTATGGTTATGACCGGCGGCACCGCCTTGCTC
>CAZJLL010000048.1:0-2620 GCA_964547145.1 uncultured Candidatus Saccharibacteria bacterium
CGGCAGCTTAAAAATTTTCTGCACCACGAACTGGACCTGTTTTTTGTCCGCCTTGCCATAGCCGCAAATAAAATTCTTTACCTGCAGCGGAGTAAACTCCAAAATAGGCAAGCGGTGCTGCTGGCATACCAACATCACCACCCCGCGCGCCTGAGATACGGCCATGGCCGTTTTCTGGTTGCTGGTAAAAAATAATTTTTCTATGCCCACGGCAGCCGGTTTGGTCTTTTTAATCAGCCGGTCCAGATCGCGGGCCAGCTCTTCCAGCCGGGCGGCAGCGGTCTTGTTTTTGTCCGTGGCAATAATCCCAAAATCCGCCAGCTCGGCGGCGGCTGAGGGCTTTTCGCCCGTCCGGATTAGGCCAAAGCCAGTTGTAGCCGTGCCTGGATCTATGCCAAGAATAATCATTTTATTATCTTAACATTTTAACAAGATAATGCGGACGTTAACGTTAACCTACCGACACATTTAAAGATTCGCACTGGTATGGACGGCTATCACATCCTCGTCGTTTTCCAGCTCGGCGAACAAGGCATCCACTTTCGGCTTCTGTTCTTCGGTCAAATCCGTGCCTTGGGAACTTTCCTGGATAATATCGGCGCGGGCGATTCTGGCGCCGGCGGCGGCCAGGGCTTGTTTTATTTTGTCCAGATCATTGGGCAGGGTATACACCTCCAGGCCCTCCGCCGATTCCCGCACGTCTTGGGCGCCGGCGTCAATGGCGGCCAGCTGCAGTTCGGCCAGATCGTCGCGGTCGCGCTCCACCAAAATCTGCCCTTTGCTCTGGAACTGCCAGGCCACGCTGCCCTGGCTGCCCAGGTTGCCGCCGTGCTTGGAAAAGATATGCTTGATGTTGTTGGTGCTGCGGTTGGGGTTGTCGGTCGCCGCCTCTACCAAAAATGCCGTGCCGTACGGACCATAGCCTTCGTAAACGACTTCCTTAATTTCTCCGGCATTGGAGGTATTCTTGACGGCCCGCTCAATATTGTCATTCGGCATGCCCTGGTCTTTGGCATAATCAATAGCCGCCTTCAGCTTATAATTGGCGCCGGGGTCGGTGCTGCCGCCGCCTTCTTTTACCGCAATGGAAATTTTTTTGGACAGCTTGGAAAACAGCAAGCCGCGTTTCTGGTCAAGCACGCCCTTGGTTCGTTTGATTTGCGCCCATTTGGAATGTCCGGACATAAAATTTTAGATTTAAGATTTGAAAGATACCAATACCGTAAATTCGCCTTTAATGGACGGACGCTCTTTCAGCTTTGCCAGAACTTCGCCGGCGCCGCCGCGAATGAATTCCTCATGCACCTTGGTCAGTTCGCGCGCCAGCACAACCCGGGATAGGGGGAAGGCGTTGGCAATGTAGCTTACGGTTTTTACAATCCGCTCCGGCGATTCGTAAAATACGGCCGTAGCCTCGGCGTCGGCCGCGGCCTGCAGGGCGGCCACGGTCTTGGCCGCGGTTTTTTGCAGAAAACCCAAAAAAAGAAAACGGTCGGTGGGCAGGCCCGAGGCGGCCAGGGCGGCAACGGCCGCATTGGCGCCGGGCAGAGGAACGACTTCAACCCCTTCCTTCACGCATTCGCGCACCAGCCTGAAACCAGGATCGGAAATGCCCGGCATGCCGGCGTCGGTCACCAAACTGCCGTTCTGTTTGGCCAGCCGGCGGGTAAGTTCTTTAACCACCTGCTGCTCATTATGCTCGGCAAACTGCACCATGTCCTTGGGCCAGGCGCCGATATGTTCCAGCAGTCGCCGGGAGTACTGCGGATTTTCGGCAATGACGAAATCACAAGCCTTCAGCATCTCTGCCGCCCGCTGCGTTAAATCCCCCATATTGCCGATTGGCGTTGCCACTACGTAAAGCATGAATTTACTCTTCTAATTTATTCATCCGTATTCTCCAGGCCGAACAGTTCCTCCAGCAGCTGATATTCGTTGCGCAGCCGCTCCCGATATTCCCCCAGTTCCCATTTGGCATCCCCCTCCGCCCCGCCGTATTCCTCTTCCGTTGCCTGCAGCTCGTCATCTATCTGCTGCAGCCGGGCATAGGCCTGGTCTTCGGTTTGCGGCGCTCCGTCCAGCCACTGGTCAAAGCTTTGGCCGAGCAGCTTTTCATATTTCTCTTCGTATAAATTTTGCAGATCGGCGGCATCCATAGCTTTAGTATTTTAACGCAAAACGCCAAAAAGAAAAACCCCTTAATTTACCGGACCGTCGGGTCATTTGGTAAAAGGGGTTTTCCGGAAAAGTCAAAAGAAGTTTTTAAGCTAAAAGTAAACCTTTTAGCCGACCATCCCGCAAAAGGGACGATATTACGCTATTTTTAAAATAACGTTGGTAAAAAACCTAAATTGTTTTTTATTTTGGTTTCTTCTGTTGAAGAACTAACTTTTCTATAGGTATTATAGCAAATTTTTCGGGCCTTGTCTAGTGGCAAAAAGAAGCCGGCTGGAACTGCATGGTTCCAGCCGGTCGGCGGAAAAATCATTGTTCATGTCCGCCCCCCAAATAAACGACCCGAAAGCAGAATCGTTCCGGCGGCCACGGCGGGCTCGGCGGCGCATCGTTATCCGCCCAGGCCGACCAGGCGGATTGGGCCAGGCTGCCCCTCAAGTAGAAC
>CAZJLL010000049.1:0-10089 GCA_964547145.1 uncultured Candidatus Saccharibacteria bacterium
CGGGCGCAAGGCGGAGGCCGAGGCGCAGGCAGCCAAGCTGCGCCAGCAGGTGGACACCCTGGAGGCCGCCGGTTCGTCTGTTAACGGCCAGTTCGGCGCGGTCCAGGAGGCGTTGCAGAAGCTGCAGGGCCGGAAGAATAAGCTGCTGGAGGACTTGAGCCTGGTGCGGGGCAAGATGCAAAGTCAAAAAACCGCGGCTGCCGGGGACGCCCAAAGCCTGACGGTGGAAGTGCATGACCGGGCCAGAAAGATTGAAGAGGCCCGGGCGGGCATCGCCCGGAATCAGGCGGCCTTAACCGAGACAGAGGGTAAGTTCGTGGGCCAGTTCCAGGCGCTGGATGGCGTCAATAAAAAATTGAACGAATTGTCCCAGAAATTAAGCAATCCGGCACAGATTGACTGGCAGCTGGTTGATCATGAACTGCAATCCTTGGAGCAGTCGTGGCAGTTGTTTTACCGCGAGGTCCAGTCCGCCGACAGCCTGGAGGCCGTTAAGCAGCGGGCCGGCCGGCTGAATGACAGTTTTGCCAGGTTCCAAAATACGGCCAAGGCCGCGGTAACCGATCCGCAGTCCGCCATGGCCGCGCTGAAGCAGGAACTGGATGGATTGCTGCGCGAGAAAGAGCGGCTGAATCAGGCGGTCAATGAAGCCCAGCTGGACATGGGCAAGGCAAAACTGGCGGTGGATTTTTTGGAGCGGGAATTAAAGACCCTGGAACAGGAAAAACTGCACTTTGATTTGGAATTGAAAAAAGCCCAGAGCAGTTCGCCCGATGAGTTCTGGCGCGATTTGGTTGCCGAAGAAAATCGCCTGCAGCATGATTTGGCAGCTTTGGCCGGCGACGTGGCGGCGGCGGAAACCGCGCTGAAGGGGAATTATCAGGAGCAGGAACGCCGGCAGAAGGAGCTGCGCGCGGTGGAGGGCGAGCTGCGCCAGCTGCAGGACCATCTGGCGGGAATAAAAGACCAGGAGAATGCCGTTAACGTGGAGCGGGCCAAGCTGGAAACTCAGGCCGACCTGCTGGCGGAGGAAGTACGGAGGATTTTAGGGCCGGAGGAGTGGCAGGCGCTGCAGCAGGCGCCGCCGGTCGCCGCGGCGGCGCCGGATCTGGAAACCAAGATTCTCCGGCTGAAAAGCCAGCTGGAAACCATCGGCGGCATGGATGACTTGACCCTGAAGGAATATCAGGAAACGGAAGCGCGCTTCGGCACGCTGGCCGCCCAGGTAGCCGACCTGCGGCAGGGCATGGCCGACCTGCGGCAGATTATAGACGAACTGGATGTCCATATTAAGCAGAAGTTCAGCGAGTCGTTCCACAAGATCAACGAAAAATTTGAATTTTATTTCCGCGTGCTGTTCAACGGCGGCCGGGCTTATTTGAGCCTGCTAAAAGCGGCGGAAGATCCGGCGGCCGATGCCGCTGTGGAAGCGGAAGAGATGGACCAGGCCGGGCAGCAGCTGCGGCCGGAAGAGAAATTGCTTCAGAAATACGAAAAGGGCAGCAGCGATATTGTCGGGGTAGATATTAAAGCCACGCCGCCGAATAAGAAACTGGCTTCCATCCAGGCGCTGTCGGGCGGAGAGCGGGCGCTGACTTCCATCGCCCTGCTTTGCAGCCTGCTATCCTGCTTCCCTTCGCCGTTCGTGGTTTTGGACGAAGTGGATGCGGCATTGGACGACGCCAACACTATCCGCTTCGGCCAGATTTTAGGCACCCTGGCCCACCAGACGCAGTTTGTCACCATTACCCATAACCGCGAGACCATGGCCCAGGCCAATATCCTGTACGGGGTGACCATGGGCGACGACGGCATCAGCAAGCTGCTGTCGGTCAAATTGGAGCAGGCTAAGGCTTACGCCAAGTAATTTTATGCTGGCTAATTTGCTTGCCGCCGTGACCCTGTGGGTCGTTCATGTTATTTCAGTTTTGGGCTATCCCGGCCTGGTTTTATTGATGGCTTTGCATTCCATGGCCATCCCGGTGCCCAGCGAAGTTGTCATGCCGTTTGCCGGCTTTTTGGTTTCCAGCGGCCGGTTCGATTTTTGGACGGCGGTGCTGGCCGGCACCCTGGGCAATCTCTGCGGCGCCAGCCTGATTTATTATTTGAGCGTGACAGGCGGGCGGCGCCTGATTTTGCGCTATGAGCATCTGGTCCTGGTTTCGGCGGCTGAGCTGGACCAGGTGGAAAAATTTTTTCAGCGTTTCGGTTCGTTCGCTATTTTTTTGGGCCGCTGCCTGCCGGTGGTAGCGACTTTTATCTCCATCCCCGCAGGGCTGGCCCGGGTCCGCTACTGGAAGTTTGCGGTGCTGACCGCCGCCGGCGCGCTGGTTTGGAACCTGCTTTTAACTTTTATCGGCTTGAAGCTCGGCCAGAATTGGGCCAGCCTGCGCGACCGCCTGCACGGAGCCGAGCTGGTAATTGTGGTTTTGCTGGCCGCGGCGGCGCTATGGTGGCTGTGGCGGCATCTGCGCCGCCGGCCTTGACTAAAAAGGGCTGACAGGGTAAAATATCAGCACGCTCAATTCAGGTGCATTCGGCAATCAAAAATTTCTTTTTGGACTGCTGCTCCAGGGAATTTTTTTGTCCGGCCGCCTAATCCTATTTATCAATTCAATCGTTAAGTAAACTATTTTTTTCCATGCTAACTATTCGTTTGCAGCGCACCGGCAAAAGGAATCAGGCCGACTTCCGCATCGTCCTGACGGAAAAAGAAGCTCCGGTCAGCAAGAAGTTCCTGGAAATTTTGGGCAGCTACAACCCGCGCAAAAAGAATTTTCAGGTCAAAGAAGAACGCCTGAAGTATTGGCTGCAGCAGCGCGTGGAGCTGAGCGAAACCGTTCATAATCTGCTGGTCAGCAAAGGGCTGCTGGAGGCGGCCAAGGTTAAGGCTTTCCGCATTCCCAAACAGCCCGCCCCTGCCGCCCAGCCGGTCACTCCGGCTGCCGCGGCTCCGGCTTCGGAAGCAGCGCCTGCCCCCGCCCAGCCAGCCGCCTAAGCGGATTCCGCCGCAGATTGAAAATCCTTCCCCAAAGTCCGGGGAGGGATTTTTTGGCCGCCCGGCAGATGATTGACAGCAGTTTGCCGTTTGCTATAATAGCGTAAAGATAGCCAGCTAAAGCCCCCGCACCCGTTTGCACCAAGGGCCCTACAGGGCCAAGAGGGCTGCTGTCTGAAATAGACGCAAGGAATTTGCTTCTGGCGCAAACCGGTGCGGGGGTTAACAAGAAAAGGTCGAAGCTAACTTAAACAGTCGCTATCCTGAAAATCCACCCTTATGGAAATGGAGCAAGATCAGGCTTTTGTTGAATATATCGTTAAAGCTTTGGTTGACCATCCTGAAGACGTGAAGACCGAACGTGTCGTGGATGAAATGGGAGTATTGATTACTCTGCATTTGAATCCTGAGGACATGGGCCAGGTCATCGGCCGCATGGGCCAGACCGCCAAGGCCATTCGCACCCTGCTTAGGGTTGTGGGCGCTAAGCACAAGGCCCGCGTCAATTTGAAAATCTATGAACCGGAAGGTTCCCACCGCGGCCCGCGCCGCGAAATGGGCCGCGAAGGCGCCGCCGACATGGGCGCTGGCGCAGTGGCAGACGATTCCATCGACGAATTCAAACTTTAGGCCAGTTTTTTAAGAATCAATTCAATAACCCCGAAATCACCAGGCTGTTTTTGCCGGCATTTCGGGGTTATTATAATGCAAGTCTTATATTTTAATAATAAAGGCGCCGCCTCGGGCCGCCTGATTTAGTGTTATAATTTGCTTATGAATCGCCGTCCGCTGACCATCAAAATCATCACTTTGTTTCCGCAATTTATTAACAGCTTCGCCGCGGGCTTTGGCATTATCAAGCGGGCGGTAAAGCTGCGGCTGCTGCGCCTGGCGCCCGTGGATTTGCGCGCGTTCGGCCTGGGCAGCCGCCAAACCGTGGACGGCCGGCCTTACGGCGGCGGCGTCGGCATGGTGCTGCGGGCTGATGTGCTGGCCCGGGCCGTCCGGTTCGCGCGCACGCCAGCGGCCAAAGGCCAACGGTCCAGAGTTGTTTTGCTCACGCCGCAGGGGAAGCCTTTTACCCAGTCGGAGGCGGAGCGGCTGGCTAAATATGACCGGCTGATTTTGGTCTGCGGCCGCTACGAGGGGTTTGACGAACGCGCGCGCGCGCTGGCGGACGAGGAACTGTCTTTGGGCGACTATATCCTGATGGGCGGGGAACTGCCGGCGCTGGTGGTCAGTGAAGCGGTCATGCGCCTGCGTCCCGGCGTTTTGGGCAAAGACGAATCGGCGGCGCAGGAATCGTTCAGCGCCGGACTGCTGGAATATCCGCAATATACCAAGCCGGAAGTTTTGGCCATCAAAGGCCAAAAGCCCAAAGCTAAAAGTTTCCGGGTCCCCAAGGTCCTGCTGTCCGGCAACCACCAAAAGATTGAACAGTGGCGGCAGAACGAGGCGCGCAAGCGCACCAAAAAGCGCCGGCCTGACCTAATTGTATAGTAAGCCCAAGGCAGGTAAGCGTAGAGCGGTGAGCGTGCAGTTCCCAGAAGAGACTAGGGACGAGAGACTAGTAATTGACAAGATTGAACAAAATTAAATAAAATTGACAAAATTACGGGATATAAGTATGTAAGGATTTAAGGATGTAGGGATATAAGGTGTAAGGGGACTTTTGACCTTTGACTTTTAAAGTCATCTATTCCCTCACTGCTCACTACAAATTGATTGGAAATTTGGATTTTGAAATTCTAATGCTATATCCCAATCTTTCAATCATTAAATCCTTTAATCTTTAAATCAGCACTTGTGCAGCAAACTTTTATCGTTGAACAATTAAAAATCCGCCTGGATCGGTATTTGGCGGAACAATTGCCGGAAATTTCCCGCAGCCGTATCCAGCGTGATATTGAAGGCGGACAGGTTTCCGTTAACGGCCAGCCGGCAATGGAAAGCAAGTTCGTGGTCCGGCAGGGCGACAGTGTCAGCTATCAGCCCGCCCAGCAGAAGGAGGCGGGGCTGCAGCCGACCAACACGCCGCTGAAAGTGCTGTATCACCGGCACGGTTTGCTGATTATAGACAAGCCGGCCGGTTTGACCGTCCACCCCGGCGCCGGCTTTAAAGGAGAAACCCTGGCCAGCGCCTTGCTGTATAATTTCCGCGACATCAGGCTGGTCGGGGAAGAGCACCGGCCGGGGATTGTCCATCGGCTGGACAAAGACACCAGCGGCGTAATTTTGGTGGCGACCAGCCCGGAAATGTATGTTTATTTAAAAGATGCTTTTGCCGAGCGTAAAATTAAAAAGGAATATCTGGCCCTGGCCGCCGGGCGGCTGGACCACCCAGCCGGCCTGATTGAGGCGCCCATCGGCCAAAGCCGGACCGACTTCCGCAAGCAGACGACCAAGGATCCGTTGCGCCCCAAGCCGGCCTTAACGGAATATCGGGTGCTGGAGCGGCTGCGCCACGGGGTTGACGAATACACCCTTCTTCTGGTAAAATTGCATACAGGCAGAACACATCAGATTCGTGTTCACTTGGCCTCGCTCGGCCACCCGCTGATGGGCGATACGCTCTATGCCGGCCGGCGGGGGATGCTTGCCGGCTTAAACCGGCAGTTTCTGCACGCTAAAAAAATTGAAGTCCGGCTGCCTGCCTCGCCTGACGCGAATCAAGGCGGACCCGATGGTACCTGGATAGAAGCGGAAAGCGAGTTGCCGGATGATTTGCGGGAAGTGCTGAAGAGTTTGAATTCCCAGACAGTTAATAATTTGTAAGTAATCTTGGCCGATTTTGCTTAATCTTGGCCGGTCCATCCAATAATTATATGCCCATTGTCAAACATATTGCCGAAACCCAGCTGAAAGAATTGCCGGTTTTTGAGCCCGGTTATACCGTTAAGGTCCACCAGCGCATCCGCGAAGGCGGCAAGGAGCGCGTTCAGGTCTTTGAGGGACTGGTCATTGCCCGCAAGGGCGGCAGCGGCGTCAATGCCACCTTTACCGTCCGCAAGATTTCCTATGGCGTAGGCGTGGAAAGAATTTTCCCCGTGCATTCCCCCAATATCGTCAAGCTGGAAGTGACCAAGCCGTCCGCCGTCCGCCGCGCCAAGCTCTATTACGTCCGCCAGCGCCTGGACAGCCAGCCGCGTTTCCGCAAGATTAAACCAGCCGGCAAAGCCAAGTAAAAGTTCCTTTAAATCCCCGTTCCAGATTGTCCTGGGACGGGGATTTTTTAGGCCGGTAATTTATCCACATTCATTTTTTGACAAGGGCCGGCTTTGTGCTAAAGTGAATTTTAGGAGCTATGGCCACTAAATTATCCATCCAGCCAAAAACCCGCCGCCTTAATTGCCAATTGAATATTTATTTTTGCTTTTCCGTCCCGATATGATCGGGGCGGATTTTTTGTAAGCAGAAGCTTTTTGGCCCGCTCAGCGGCCGCAGGGCTTGTGTGTACAAAAAACTGCAGGGGGATATATGGAAGAAGAAGACAACAGGTTGGGTATTCTGACTTCCAGATTTTGTGAAGTCAAAAATGCCTATCGCCGGGCGCTAATCGCCGGCAACGCCGGTACCAACAACTGCGGCGAATTAAAAGCGGCCTATAACCAGGCCAAAACCGAACTGCAAGAACACCTTGAGCAGGCCATGCAGCCGCGCAAGGTCGGCCACGTAGTGGTCAAACATCCCGGCGAAGCGATTGGCTGGATTCGGGGCTTTATCGCCGAGCAGTCCGGCGACATTCAGGCCCTGGAGTTAGCGCAGGGCAGAGAACAACCGTCGCAGAATTGCGGCCCCGCTCCTTCTTTCGCCTGAATAGCCATTTTCAGGCAGGCAGCAAAAAAGGCCGGATTACTCATTTGTGATCCGGCCTTCCCTTTTATTAGCGACGCAGGCGAGTCTATCCTTGCTTGCAAGGATAAGCGAGCCGAGGAGCTAATGCAGGTTTAATGCCTCGCAGCTCTGCTGCGAAATGCAAGCCGGCTCCTTGCAATGATACTCCGCCAGCTTGGCAAGCGGGAAACCTTTATTTTATGCCAGCAATTTTAAGACGTTCCACCAGGCGGCAATGTAGTCCGGCCGCTTGTTTTGGTATTTTAAGTAATAGGCGTGTTCCCAGACATCCAGCCCGATTAAGGGCGTGTGGCCCTGCATCAGCGGACTGTCCTGGTTGGGCGTGGAATAAACCTGAAGCTTGCCGTCCGCGTTGCGCACCAGCCAGGCCCAGCCGGAACCGAACCGGCCGGCCGCCGCGTCGGCGAACTGTTTTTTAAATTCGTCCACGGCGCCGAAGACGGAAGCAATCTCTCCGGCCAGCGCCTGGTCGGGCTCCTTCTTAGGTCCCATAATGGTCCAGAAGAAAGAATGGTTAACGTGGCCGCCGCCGTTGTTGCGCAGCACCATCCGGTCTTTGTCGTCCATGGCCAGGCTGTCCAGGTTTTTCAGCAAATCTTCCAGGGGGCGGGCGGCCAGGTCGGGATACTTGTCCAGCACGCCGTTGAGCTTGTCAATGTAAGCCTGGTGGTGCTTGGTGTGGTGGATTTCCATGGTTTGGGCGTCCACATAGGGCTCCAGCGCGCCATAGGCGTAGGGCAGTTTGGGTAATTCGTATTTCATAGTTGTCTCCCGGTCAAGAATCGGGAACTTGAGCAGTTCTCAGTTCTTTTTAATTTTAATTTGCCTCCGTTTTTTCGTGCCGCGGCAGGCCGCGGGCGGAGGATTGTTTTTTCTGGCAGTTGCATTATAACCCGCTTTGACAGGCGGGGCAAACTATGGTAGCATAAAATAGTTGAGATTAGTTAATTTTCCGCTTAAGTACAGGCAGACAGTTTCATCGGTCAACCCAAAAGCGTCTTTTTTAACCGATTCTTTCTAACGTGCTTTCTTCCGCTGGAACGAAATCATCCCGAAAAAAGATTAACGGCTAATTGCTAGCCGGTTTTTGTGCGTTTGTGCCGAGCCTTACTGCGAGCGGATGTAAGGTCTTTTTATGATACTTGTTTACGTATTGGCTGGCCTGATTCTGGGGGTATTGGGCGGCTACTGGTACCGCCAGCAGCTGGCTGTCAAAAAAATAGGCACGGCCGAAGGCCGCGCCGAAAAGATCCTGGACGAGGCCCGGGCCAAGGAAAAAGAGATGCTGCTGGAGGCCAAAAGCCGGTCCCTGGAAATGATTGAACAGGCCAAGAAGCAGGAGTCTGATTTCCGCACCCAGATTGTCCGTTTTGAGGAGCGGGTAGACCGCCGGGAAAAGGAATTGAACCAGCGGAACCAGGAGATGGACAGGCAAAAGCAGGACTTGGAGGTCAAAAGCGAGCAGGTGAAGCAGATTCAGGAAGAAATCAAGGAGTTGCGGCAAAAGCAACTGGAAACGCTGCAGAAAATCGCCGGCCTGAGCCGGGAAGAGGCGACCAAGGTGCTGCTGGACAATGCGGAAAAGACAGTCAAGGAAGAGATGGTCGCGCTGCATAAGAAGCTGCTGGCTCAGACGCGCGAGGACGCCGAGCGCGAAGGCCGCAACATCGTGGCTCAGGCCATTGAACGGGTGGCCTCGGAAGTAACCGCGGAAGTAACCACCACCACGGTGCAGATTCCCAACGAGGAAATGAAGGGTCGGATTATCGGCAAGGAAGGGCGCAATATCCGCGCCTTTGAACAGATGATGGGCGTGGAAATACTGATTGACGACAGCCCGGACACGGTGGTTATTTCCGGCTTTAATTCCATCCGCCGGCACATTGCCAAACTGACTCTGGAAAAACTGCTGGCCGACGGCCGTATTCATCCGGCGCGCATTGAAGAAGCCTACGAAAAGAGCAAGGCGGAAATTAACGAGCAGATTAAACAGGCCGGCGAACAGGCCGTGTACGAATTGGGCATTACTAATTTTCCGCCCAAGCTGGTCCATCTGGTCGGCCGGCTGATGTTCCGCACTTCCTACGGCCAGAATATCCTGCGTCACAGCGTGGAGATGGCCAAGCTGGCCGCTTTAATGGCTGAGGAACTGGACGCGGACGTGCAGATTGCCAAACAGGGAGCGCTGTTGCATGACATTGGCAAGGCGCTGGATCAGGACCTGGAGGGCAGCCATGTGGATTTGGGCAAGAAGGTCGCGGAAAAATTCAATTTGGACAAGCGGGTGATTGAGGCCATTGCCAGCCATCACCATGACACCGACGTGACGGGCAAATCCGAGGCAGCCCAGAGTGTGGAAGCCGTGATCGTTGATGCCTGCGACAACATTTCCGGCGCCCGCCCCGGCGCCCGCAAGGACACCCTGGAAAATTACATCAAGCGCCTGACCGATCTGGAAAATATCGCCAACAGCTTTGAAGGGGTGGAAAAGACTTATGCCATCCAGGGCGGCCGCGAAATCCGCGTGTTTGTCAGGCCCGAGCGGCTGGACGATTTGGCCTGCCAGAAACTGGCCCGCGACATCGCCAACCGGCTGGAGAACGAGCTTAAGTTCCCCGGTGAAATCAAGGTGCACGTAATCCGCGAGACGCGGGTAATTGAGTACGCCAGATAGCGGAAAATAAAAGCATGGAGCTTGGAACATAAAACATGAAGCATTGGCGCAAACAAGTTTGCACTTTGGGCTTCCTCTGTTTCCAGTTCCTTGCTCCATGTTTTAGTCAGTTCAAGCTTTATTTTTTTCATTCATGCCAAAGATTCTTTTCATCGGCGATGTAGTCGGCAAAGGCGGACGCCGGATCCTGCGCCAGGCGCTGCCTAAGTGGCAGGAGCAATACCGGCCCGACGCGACTATTGTCAACGTGGAAAATTTAGCCCACGGCAAGGGCGTAACCCTGTCCACACTGGCCGAACTGGCGGCTTTGGACATTGATTGCTTTACCGGCGGCAATCACATCTTCAACAAGGATGCCGACCAATGTTTTGACCGGTATGCCAAACTAATCCGGCCGGCCAATTTTGCGGGCAGCCTGCCCGGCCACGGCTATTACCGTTTTGCCAAGGGCGGCCGGCAATATCTGGTTATTAACCTCATCGGCCAGGTTTTTATGGAGCACCAATTTGAGGGTGAAATCGGCAGTCCGTTTGCGGCCATTGGCCCGCTGCTTGCCCAGGAG
>CAZJLL010000050.1:0-16655 GCA_964547145.1 uncultured Candidatus Saccharibacteria bacterium
TCCCCGATGGACATCGGGACGCCTGCCTATCGGTAGGAGGGCTCTGTCAAAACAAAAACAACCCTCGCGGACCGAGAGTTGTTTGTGGTGGACCATACCGGATTTGAACCGGTCGCCTCCCCGATGGACATCGGGACGCCTGCCTATCGGTAGGAGGGCTCTGTCAAAACAAAAACAACCCTCGCGGACCGAGAGTTGTTTGTGGTGGACCATACCGGATTTGAACCGGTCGCCTCTTCCATGCCATGGAAGCGCTCTACCAAATGAGCTCATGGCCCATAATATAACCGTCGTTTATGATTTTTTCAAGAATCGCCCGGTTTTTGTATTTCTTAAGCTTTAATTCCAGCTTTCTTGCTTCCGCCGGACTTGCCGCTACTTCTTTAAAAACCAAACTAACTGGCAGAAGATGTTTGAGCGATTTGGTTTTACCCGAATTATGCTCAAGCAGCCTCCGCTCAATATTTTCGGTGGATCCTATATAATAGCTCTTATTTTTAGAGCTTTGCAGTATATATACCCAGCTCATATACTTCTGCCGCCTCCCCGATGGACATCAGGACGCCTCTACCAAATGAGCTAATGGCCCATAAAATGCTTAAATAGTTTACAACATTTCCAAGGTTTTTTCAATAGCCGGATGGAAGATTTATTTCAACTTGCTGGCCATTGGGAAGGGTGACTTTAGTCGGCGTTTTGCTTGTTGTGCTGCTGGTCGGGGCGGTAATGTTTTTGGCCTGATTAACCAGATCAGTAAAGTTTTGGATCTGGGACTCAAAAGCAGTAAGCAATCCCATTTTTTGCAGAATCCAGCCAAGAATCAGGATTATCAAAATCAATCCGGCAATGTAGCCCAGGGCATTCATAATCCCGCTGAAAAACGAATGCCATAACCCTCTCCCCTGCTTTTTTTGGAGCAAAACCAGGTTTTGGTTAATCTGGTCCAGTTGGCCTTTTAATTCAGGATCAATCATAGGTTAATTATAGCAGGATTATATGGTGACCTCGGCTGGAATCGGACCAACATCAACGCCTTAGGACGGCGCTGCTCTATCCATTGAGCTACGAGGCCAAAATTAAAGGAAAAGCTATGAAATTATAACATAAAAATTAGGGCTGTGTTAGAATCAAAATAGCTTACAGTGTTTGTTTATAACAAAATAAATCTATAATTTTGTCAAGATTTAACATATCAACTGAGCTATCATTTTCCCCTCTTAATCTAGCGAAAATATTTTATATTTTTTTTGTTTTTTCGCTGTTTTTTTCAGTAAGATTTGTTTTTCCAAGCAAAGAAGCGTATTTAACTGGGCAATTTTCTGATTTTACAGCAATATCCTTATATTTAAGCGATATTTTGCTTATTATCACGTGCTTATTTACCTTTATACCACGTGGTGAAGGCAAATTCCGTATGGGATGGCCGTTATATTTTCTTATAACTTGGCTTATTTTAGAGATAATTTTTAATTTTGACAAAAATTCCTTTATTTTTGCCTTTTTTATGGCAAAATTTGTAGAATTGATTGTTGCATATGAAACTACGATATATTTATCAAAAAAAACTACATTTTATAACAGAATTCTAAAGTTTTTCGTATTTTTATCGTCGATTGAGTCTGTTTTGGGACTTTATCAGTTTTTCTTCCAAAAATCTCTTGGCCTTCAAAGATTTGGAGAGCAACTATTGGATAAACACTTATTGGGTTTGGCAAAAATTGTTTCAGGTGGAACAGTGTGGCTTCGTTCCTACGGGACTTTTCCTCACCCGAACGTTTTTTCAGCTTTTTTGGTTGTTAGTCTGTTATTTTGCCTTTATTTATTTGTTAATGCTGACAAGCGCAATGGTAAAATAGTCTATGGCTTGGCAATGTTCTTGAATCTGGCGGGGCTTATTACAACCTTCTCCAGGACTGCCTTTTTGGCTGCAACTATTGGGGTGGTGCTATTTTCAAGTTTTATACTATTAACGAAAACTGAATATGTCCGATCTGCAAGAAAGAATCTATTACAGGCTTTACTGCTTTTATTCGTTTATTTAATATTTTTGTGCTTTTTGTTTTATCCGTATTTGCTTGCCAGGGCAACGACTGCAGGAAGCGGTCAGTTTGGCAGAAAATTTTATGCAAAGGTCGGAATAAACCTTATAGAAAGCAGGCCTTTGTTTGGTTTTGGACCAGGAGAGAGCCTGCTTCATATGGAACAGTTTAGTCCGGTTAAGCTTTGGCCCTGGGAAATACAGCCCATTCATAATTATTTTCTGCTGGCTGCGGCGGATTTTGGTTTACCCGGGGCAATAATTTTGTTAATTTTTATTTTTTGGCATCTAATCAAAATCTGTTATAGCCTTAAGCTGGCGGACAAGAGAGCAGGATATCGCTGGCTGCTGTTTGTGTTGCTGGTTTGCGTTTTGGTTCTAATGCAGTTTGATCACTATTTTTATACTTTGCAGCAGGGGCAATTATTATTGTGGGTTATCCTCGGCCTGGCTGCGGCGGAAATAAAAAGCCCCGCCGTTGCCGGCGGGGGAGCGGGAAAATAAATTCAATCAAAAATTATTTGTGATATTCTTTGCCGGCTATAATAGTTGCGGCGCGATAAAGCTGCTCTTCCAGGATTATTCTGGCCAAATTGTGAGGGAAGGTGAGTAAGGATAGGGAAATGGAGTAATTGCTATATTGCTTTAGGGACGGATGCAGGCCAATGCCGCTGCCCAGGACAAAAATCAGTTCCTTGCCCAAAGAACCGGTTCGTTCCAAAAACGCAGCAAAATCTTTGGAGTTGCGCAGGGCGCCGCGTTCTTCCAGCAAAATGACAATGCCGTCGTCCGGCAGTTGTTTAATAATTTTTTCCGCCTCCGCCAGCTTGATTTTGTCCAAATCATCTTTGGCCCGGTAAGGAATCTCCGGCAACTCAATCAGCTTTAGTTTGGCAAAAGGGGACAGGCGCTTTAGAAATTCGGCTTCCAGGTCGCGGTATGCTTCTTCCTTGAGCTTGCCTAAAACGATAATTTTTATTTTGAGCATAGGCTTTACTTAAACGGCGGAGTAAGTTAAAATGAGTAGCAGTTCTTACATTTTAAGCCCGCTACAATAATTGCGCAATTGTTTTTGGGCCTGTAGTAAAGTGGTATTACGCGGCATTCGCATTGCCGAGGCGGGGGTTCGATTCCCCCCAGGTCCACCATAATGAATAAGTTCCCTGGCGGACCGGTAAGGCCGCATGGAAATTCCAATTTTAAAACACGGCTTACGCCGTGTTTTAAAATATGCCTATAATCTGTCCCAAAGCGATTGTCAGATTGATTTTAAACTTTGATTGATAAAAATATCTTGGATGATTACGCCAGTATAGATAGACTAATTGAGAATACAAACATAGCAATAAAAACTGGATTTTAGTAATGAATTATGCTAATTTCCAGGTAGGAGACTGTACCTAAACAACCGAGTATGAAAGGAGTGGAATATGGATAGAACAGACCCTTTAGTTTTTGCCAACTATCTTCGTTCGCTTCCTCAAAAGGTAAAGACTTTGAGGGAACAGGTAGCGGTATTGACCGCAGAAGCGGATTCGGCTGAGGCAATGCTGGAAAATCTAGACCGCGTGAGGCTAGATAGTCTCAAATTGACTGGAGATCCTAATGTGGATTTCGCCTTGCGGCTCTCGATGGAGAGTGGTAGTTATGGTGGCAAATACTGGCTTGAGAAGTTCCTTGTTATCCTGGAAAAGATCGAGCGCATGGAAAAGGAGGTCGCTGATTGGGAAGAAGGCGGGCTTATGCTTACTGATCTCACGTCGCAGGTGAGTTGCCCGCTTAGCCTACAATTCGTTGTTCTCGAAGTGCCGGCCAAACCGACTCTCCAAATTGTGCCGACATGCGGTTACTTCCATGACATCCCCATCAGTGTGCGGATTCCCGCCCGCCTTCTCATGGCGTGGAATTCTAACGAGTGGGTGATGAAAATGGGGCGCTTCACTAATATAACCTCCGCGCAGTACGAAGTTGCGAGTGATGGACTCAGGTTGGGCATGATTGACGCGGAACATCGCGCAGAATCGCCAATCACAAGCACTTTCGACCTGACCCAGTTGTTGCATCCCAACTGGGGAACATGGAGGGTCCATCTCGCGGGTATCGTACTCGGGGAACAAACGATTACTGAGCATATCGAGAAGTGGAGGCTGTTCGTAAAACAGGGGTACTGCATGGGGCCTTCTGAAATCAAGGCGTACCTGGGGTTCTTGGACGAATTCCTTGGGGCTATCCGACGTCTATACCAAGTCGTCGCGTGAATGGCGGTGCAGCTTGCGGGTCGTGGCTTAATTTGAATAAGATTATGCCACGACCTTTTATTTTTTAGTCGCCGCCAAAAAATTTTGAAAGCCCAAGCGAGGGTGGGAGCGGGGGAAATTCCATCGCTCCCGATCCTTCCGCCGGAGCGAAGCGGAGGAGGATCACTTTTCTTCAGAATGGTCTCGTACAAAGTTTGCGGGCCGCTAACCGAATTGCCTGCTGAACAACAAGCGGCGGTAAAGGCGTTTTATTCCCGGATTGGGGGATTTGGCCGAATATGTGACAGGAACTCGTGGTTTTGTTCCCCACGAGCATTTTGACCCTATCAAGCATACTCACTTTGAACCTGCTGATGTTGATGCGGCAGAAAGGCGTCAGGTTTGTGACTGTACCTCTTGTTTAGTCGCTGTCGCTATGGGACCTTCGTGGGGCGGTGGCATTGAGGTTGAGATGTCTTACAGAAGCGGTGTCCCTGTCGTGATACTCTGCGAAGCCGAGAAGCTAAGGCAGCGGAAAGTCTCACGGCTGTTGCGGGGAAATCCGGCAGTGCGCGCCGTTCTCGCTTATGGCACGCAAGAAGAAGGCCTGCGGCTGCTCGCTGAAAAGCTGGCTCATCTGCTCAAAAAGCAGCCTGTAACGGTTCAGACTGGCGTGCAAATGTCCAGGGCAGAAGTCTAGCAAGCGGGGTAGGTAAGCGTGATGTGTCTAGTTTTAACGAATTGGGTAGCCCTAAATCTGGGACTACCCTTTTATTTAATTGCGCCCCCAAGTGCTGGAGCAAAAACGTTTGGAACAAAATTTTAAAATAGAAATAAAGAGAACCCCGGGTCCTCTGAGTTCCTTAACTTGATTAGAGTTAGAGAATCTTTGGACCTGGGGTTGCTCAGCAAACGTCGCTGGCCGATGTTAGCCGGCGATATTGCTTCCGTTCAGCGAGTTCGGTTCGATGTCGTTCAACATGGAGGCGTTGGCGCCTCCGTTTGCAATGGTCATCTGTGCTCCATTTCTCCGACGTTATAGTTACGTCGGGGGCTATGGGTTGGCATTTAGGCCACACCGAAGTGTGTCTAAAACAGCGAACGAACTGCCGGAAAAGTTATCGCAGCATGGGGCATTGCCCATTCCCTGTAAAAACCAGGGCTGGCCTGCGCTTTTTCCTCCGGCAAATTGTTAAAACAAAGCTTACTCCCGCCAAACAAACTTGTCAAATTAAAAAAACGCCCGCAAGCGGGGCGTTTAAAACAGCGGCCGGGTTCAGGCAAAGAATTTTTTGCGGATAGTCTGAACTTCGTGCATAAAGGCCGCCTCCTGTTCGCGGCGGGGATAGGGCAGGGTAATGTTAAAAATTTGTTCCTGGCGGCCGGCTTTCATCAGCATAATCCGGTCGGCCAGGGCTACGGCTTCCTCAATGGAGTGCGAAACCAGGACCACGGTTTTTTTGGTCTGCTGCCAGATTTTTAGCAGGTCTTTGTGCAGCTCTTCCGTGGTGGCCGTATCTAGGGCGGAGAACGGTTCGTCCAAAAGCAGTACCTGCGGCTCTATGGCCAGGGCGCGGGCCAGGCCGACCCGCTGCCGCTGTCCGCCGGAAAGATCGCGCGGAAATTTTTGGGCAAAGTCGGCCAGTCCGGTCATGAAAATATATTTTTCGCATTGTTCCCTGATTTTGCGTTCGCTGTCGCGCCGAGCCCGCAGGCCTAAGGCCACGTTGTCGTAAACATTCAGCCAGGGCAGCAGGGCGCCGCCCTGGAAGACCATGCTCACGGCTTGGGGCCGGCTGACCTCGCCGGCGCTGACGCCTTCCAGGCCGGCGATAATTTTCAGCACCGTGGATTTGCCGCAGCCGGAAGGGCCGACCAGGCAGAAAAATTCACCCACGCCCACGTCAAAGCTTAGCTGGCGCAGCGCCGCCGCGGCGCTGCCCGGGTAAAATTTATCTACACCGGCAAAATGGATGGTTGGGCTATTCAAATTTGAAGCGTTCGGCATATTTCAGTAATTTTTGCCAGACGAAAAAGTTCATCAGGCCGATAAACACAATCATAATGAATAAAGCCATAAAAAAGGCATGCTGCTGGTTGGCGGCGGAGGCGGCAACCAGAATGCTGCCGATGCCGAACAAGTCCATCGCCGCCGTGCCGCCGGGAATGTAGGTGTGCAGCACCTCGGCCACAATAATAATGTTCCAGCCGCCGGCCCAGGCCAGCAGGGAGCCGGTAACGAGATAGGGGACTACGGCGGGCAGAAGAATTTTGTCAATGTAATCCAGGCCGGTTACGCCGAACACCTTGGCTGCGCTTTTTAAGTCGGAAGGGACGACCTGCAGGCCGCCGACCACGGAAAATACAATGCTCCAGGCCATGGTCAGCAGCAAAATGAAAATAGCGGCGCCGTTGAACCAGCTGTAATGGACGAAAAACAGAATCACCACGGGGAAAAAAGCCAGCACGGGCACGGACTGGATTACGTCAAAAATCGGAAATAAAATCCGCTCGGCCCGCGGGCTGTGATTAATGAGCAGGGCCGTGGGGATGGCAATTACCAGGGCCAGGGCATAGGCCACAAGCAGGCGGATAAAGGTGACCAGCAGGGCGGAGATTAAAAAGCCCCAGGTGACGTTTTCCTGCAGGGGCAGATTGGTGCCGCCGAATTTGGCCAGCACAAAGAAAACCAGCGCCAGGAGTACCAGGGGGATAATGACAAAAGAATACAGCCGCTGGTGCAGGGAGGCCGGGTAGCTTAAGCTCATGTGCCGGTGGTAATGGCGGATGTGCTGGGGCCGGTTCATATTGGTAATTATACCACCAAAAAAGCGCGGCGTTTACACGCCGCGCAGAAGTTCGATTTTTGCGCCCAGTCCTTTCAGCCGCTCCACCAGGTTTTCGTAGCCCCGGTTGATGGAGTAAACGTTGCGGAGGATGGAACTGCCCTTGGCCGCCAGCATGCCGATTAGAATAATGGCCGCCGGCCGCAGCGCCGGCGGACAGATAATCTCCGCCGCCTTCAGTTCGGTCGGGCCTTCCACGTATACCCGGTGGGGATCGGCCAAAATAATGTTGGCGCGCAGTTTGTTTAACTCCATATAGTAGATGGCGCGGTTTTCGTAGACCCAGTCGTGGATTAAAGTAGTGCCTTTGGCCTGCGTGGCAATCGGCACAAAGAACGGCAGGTTGTCTATGTTCAGGCCGGGGAAAGGCATGGGATGGATTTTTTCTTCCAGGGCCGTCAGCTGCGAAGGCAGGGTTTGCAGGTCCGCCAGATTGGTCGCGCCGTTATGGCTTTTGTAGCGTTTTAAGATCCGGTAGCGGAAACCCATTTTTTCCAGCTTGAGCAGTTCCAGTTCCAGAAAATCAACGGGACAGCGTTCAATGGTGATGGCGGAATTGGTGGTGGCGGCCAGGGACAGAAACAGCATGGCCTCGATCGGGTCTTCGCTGAGGGTAAATTCCACCCGGCTGTGGATGTGCGGCTTGCCGCGGACCGTCAGGGTGGACGTGCCCAGCCCGTCAATTTTTACGCCCAGCTTTTGCAGGAACAGGCAGAGGTCCTGCACCATGTAGTTGGAGGAGGCCAGCTTAATAGTGGTTGTGCCGTCAATGCGGCTGGCGGCCATGAGCGCGTTTTCCGTCACCGTGTCGCCCATTTCATAAAGCACGATGTCGGCCGGTTTGAGTTTTTTGACTGTCACGGCATAGTGGTCGTGGCGCGTTGTAATGTTGACGCCCAATTTCTCCAGCGCATAAAGGTGGGGCCGCACCGTCCGCGCGCCGAGCTTGCAGCCGCCGGACAGCGGCAGGGAAAAACCGCGGCCTTTGAACCAATGGGCCAAAGGCCCCAGCAGCATAAGAACGCTGCGCGTTTTGGTTGCCGCCGCTTTGTCAATTTTATCCAGCGCCAGCTTTTTTCCGGGCTGGATTTCCAGATTATTGCCTTGCCATTTAATACTGACGCCCAAACTGGCCAGGACCTCCACGATCCGGAAGACTTCTTCTATCCGGGGGACGTTTTTCAGAATGGTTTTGCCGCTGTTGAGCAGCGAGGCGCAAAGCAAAGCTACGGCGGCATTCTTGGAGGTGTTAACCGTAATTCTGCCCTTGAGCCGGCGTCCGCCTTCAATTTTAAAATTCATGGAGCGGTCGGCCAGGGTAATAATTTCCTGGTTTAACACGGCGCTGATTTTGGCCAGCGTTTCCGTGGTCAGGTTTTGCTGGCCCTTTTCTATCCGGGCTACCGCCGCGGGGCTGGTTTTAAGGTTGCGGGCAAACTGGCTTTGGCTGAAACCTTTGAGTTCGCGCAGTTCGGCAATGAATTGGCCGATTTTTTGCTGGTCGGAAAGCATAAGATTTGATTATCGTATATGATATTAAGGTAAAATTATTATAGCACAATTTGGTAAAAATCTCAACCGTTTTTATCATATATGATAAAACCCGCCCAGATGAGTCGGGGCGGGTTAAGCTAGGGCGAAATTTTGGGCTAGAAATGCAGGACTCGCTCAAACCAGCGTTCCAGGAACTGGTTTTGGCGGTTGGCGAAATACAGGGCTAAAATCAGAGCCAGATAAATTAGGTTTAAAACCACGACTTTAATTAAATCGTGTTTGATGATGTGATATTCCGCTTCGTGGCTTAAGGCCATGCTGCTGCCGGCCGGGGCAGAGCCTTCTCTTGAATTTTTATGCTTTTTGCTCATAACGGCGTTTAATTGATAGGGCTATTCTACCATTGTTTGCCAGTTGAAAGCAAATGCCCGATGGTGTTACAATAGTTTAGCTATGAATACCTTTTTTGCCGGTTTGCCTCTGATTCTGGGCATTTTGGCCTGTATTTTGTCGGTTTGGGCCCTGTGGCAGATTCATTCGCTCAACCGCATGCGCCGCAGCCTGTTTGCGGGCAAGACGGCCGCCGATCTGGAGGAAGTAGTGGTGCGTTTGAGCCGGGAACTGCAGACCGGCCGGCAGCAGCAGGCCGATTTAGTTCAGGCTTTGGCAGAGGTGCGGCGCGATTTGAGCTTTGCCAGCCAAAAGCTCGGTTTGGTGCGATTTAATCCGTTTGCCGACGGCGGAGGAAATTTTAGTTTTTCCCTGGCGCTGCTGGATGCGCACAATAATGGCGTGGTTATTACCAGTATGCACGGCCGCGAGCAAAACCGGATTTATACCAAGCGCATTGTCAAAGGCAAAAGCGAATCGCAGCTGACCGGAGAAGAGCAGGAGGCCCTGCAGCTGGCCGACCAGCGGGAAGCCTAAGCGTAAAACAAAAAGCCGGAGCGGAACAGGCCAAATTATTAACGGGCTAACTTAGCCGAAAGCAGCAAGGAATTTTATGGACAAAAGTTTGGATAATGAGTTAAACGGCGCCGCCGAAACCGTAGTCGGCCCAAGCGTCAAAATCCAGGGCGATTTAAACAGCGAGGGCAATATTAAAATTGAGGGCCAGGTCAGCGGCAAGGTCAAGACCAGCCAGAGCGTTTTTGTCATTCCCGGGGCGAAAATTACCGCCGACGTGCTGGCGGGCAACGCCATGGTGGGCGGGGAAATTCAGGGCAATTTAAAGATTGCCGGCCACCTCATTTTACAGAGCACGGCCAAGATTGCCGGTGACATCTCCTGCAGCGTTTTGCGGGTGGAGGACGGCGCTCAATTTACCGGCAAGTGCAGCATGGCGGCCGAAGCCCGTCCGGCTAACGGCAACGGCAAACGTGGTGCCGGCATGCCGGAAATAGAACCGGAAGAATAGTGCAAGTGAACAAAAATGACAAAAACGACGGAATTGAGCAAAATTGAGGCTCAATAATTTTTGCCACTTTTGTCATTTTTTAATTTTTGTCATTTAGGCCGTGTATTATTACATCCTGGACCAAAACGGGCTGCCTTTGGAAAAATTTGAACGCCTGCAGACGGAACTGTCCGGCTTGCTGGCGGAGTTCAAGGTGGCCGGCGAAATGGCGCGGGTAACGCCATTGCGTTCGGTCCAGGATTTGGTGGATACGGCCAGCCAACGCGGCACGACCACGCTGGTGGCCTGCGGCAGCGACGATACCTTTAATCTGATGCTGGCTTCGCTGAAAGGGCGGGATTTTACCTTAGGGTTTATCCCATTTGACGAGGAATCCAATCTGGCGAAAATTTTGGGCATTAATAATGTGTTCGGCGGAGTAAAAACCATTGCTGCCCGCCGGATTGAAAAAATTGATCTGGCCAAGATTGCCGGCAATTACTTTATCAGTTATCTGGAGTTCGGGGTAATGTCCTATAACATCAAGGCCGCCTCTCTCTGGCAGGGTTTGAAATTGCTCAGCAGCGAAGCCCGGGCTTTTACCATCCGGATTGACGATTCCTACAATGTCAGCCTAAGCGGCCTGGGCGGCCTGGTCGCCAATATCCGGTCCAATTCGGCGCGGAATGAGCGCATTGCCAATCCGACCGACGGCAATCTGGATCTGCTGATTTTGGAACGGATGGGCCGGTTGCAGGTGCTGCGCTATCGCGGCGCCATCGCCGACGGCTGTCTGGAGCAAGTGCCAAACACCACGGTCATCAAGTGCAAAAAGATCCAATTTCTGGAGCCGCGCGGTTTCCCGCTGACCATGCTCGGCCGCATTGTGGCCAAGTTTCCGGCCACCGTGGAAATCATTCCGCAGCGCCTGCGCATGATCGTCGGCAAGAGTCGGACATTTTAAGCGGTTATTTACAATTTGCTTTATAAGCCAAACCGGCAAGAGCGCCGCGGCTCCTGCCGTTTTTGTTTTAAAAAAAGCTTGATTTTGTTGGGATTTGAGAGTATACTCAATAAGCTAAATAATTATGGCCAGCCGTATGCAATGCGGGCCGGCCTTAAATCTCTCCTTCGGCCAGGAGAGGGATGAAACATGAATCTTTCCAGCTTGTCTTCGCAATTGAATATGTCGGTGCAGGAACTTCGCTCGCGCGCAAGAGAGAAAGGTTTTTTTATTTCGCCCAAAGCCAACAAAATCGACAATTTTCTGGCCAAGAAGCTGGCGGAAGCTTTGGCGGCGCAGCCGGTCCAGCCTGCTAAAACCGCCGCCGCGCCGCGCAAGGTTAAGCTGCCGACGTTCATCAAGGTCCGGGATTTTGCCGATTTGTTGCAGCTGCCCGTTACCAGTGTCATCAAAGTGCTGATTAAAAACGGCATTATGGCCACTATTAATGAAGAGGTGGATTTTGAAACCGCCAGCATCGTCGCGCAGGATCTGGGTTTTGAAGTGGAGACCGAAGCGGACACCAGCCGGCAGGAATTCGGCCTGGGCTTTCTGCAGGAAGTGCTGCAGGCCGAGCCGGAAGCGAACTTGCGCCAGCGTCCGCCGATTGTGGCGATTATGGGGCACGTGGACCACGGCAAAACCACCCTGCTTGATACTATCCGCAAGACCAAGGTGGCGGAAGGGGAAAGCGGCGGCATTACCCAGCACATCGGCGCTTACCAGATTAAAAAGAACGGGAAGCTGATTACTTTTTTGGATACGCCCGGACATGAGGCGTTCAGCGAAATGCGCGCTCGCGGCGCCAACGTAACGGATATTATTGTTCTGGTCGTCGCCGCCGATGACGGCGTGCGGCCGCAGACTTTGGAGGTCGTTAACCGGGCCAAGTTCAGCAATACGCCGATGATTGTCGCCATCAACAAGGTGGACAAACCGGAAGCCAACGTGATGAAAGTGAAGCAGGAACTGGCCGGCGTGGGCGTTTTGACCGAGGAGTGGGGCGGCAAGACCATTGCCTGCGAAATTTCCGCCAAGCAGAACAAAGGCATTGATAATCTTTTGGAAATGATTTTATTGACTGCGGAACTGGAAAATTTCCGCGCCAACCCCCAGGGCAAAACCGTGGGCACGATTATTGAATCCAAGGTCAGCCAGGGCAAGGGCGCTACGGCCACGGTCATTGTCCAGAATGGCACGCTGCGCGTCGGGGACGTGGTCGCTGCCGGGGCGGCTTTCGGCCGCATCCGCAGCCTGGAAGACGAGACCGGCAAAAAATTGAAGGAAGCCGGCCCGTCCGTGCCGGCCCAGATCTCCGGTTTTTCCGAAGTGCCTTCGGCCGGCGATATTTTGCAGGCAGTGGAAACCTTGGACCAGGCCAAGCAGATTGCCCTGGCCGTCCAGCGCCGTAACCAAAGCCGCCGGCTGTCCAAGCAGGCGATTGTGGGTGACGTGGAAAGCAAAACTTTAAACCTGATTTTGAGAGCCGACGTGGCGGGCAGCCTGGAAGCTATTAAGCAGTCCATTGCCAAGCTGAAGAACGACGAAGTTAAGATTAATATCTTAAGCGATGGCGTGGGTGAGGTTAATGAATCCGATGTGCTGCTGGCCGACAACTCCAAGGCGGCGATTGTCGGTTTTCGGGTGAAGGTTAATCCCAAAGCCGCCAACCTGGCCAAGCAAAGGCAGGTGCACCTGGATTCTTACGACGTTATTTATGAATTGATTGAAGACATTACTTCCGCCGTCATTAAAATGTTCACCCCGGAACTGGAAAAGATTGTTTTAGGCACGGCCAAAGTGCTGGCTATTTTCCGGACGGAAAAAGGCGCCATGATAGTCGGCGGCCGGGTGGAGAGCGGCGAATTGAAGAAAATCAGCCATATTGCAGTTTTCCGGCAGGATCAGGAACTGGGCCGGGCGGAGATTGTAGAGCTGCAGCAGAGCAAGGTGGCGGCTAAAACTATCGGCCGCGGCGAAGAATTCGGGATTAAGCTTAAAACGCCGGTAAAAATGGAAGTCGGCGACGTGCTGGAAAGTTTTGAGGAGAAAATCAAACAAAAGACGCTTTAAAAATTTTAGCGCTTTTGGCCTCCGCCTTCGGGCGGGGGTTTTTGTTTCTGTGCCGGGATTGCCAAAAGCGGAAAATTCAGCTATACTGTTTAGCTGAGCTATTAATTTGCCGAGATGAAACAGCCTAAAAAGGATACTAACCGGATTGCCAAGGTCAATTCCCTGGTTGAACACAGCCTGGGGCCGATTTTGCATGAGCTATTGCAGAATCAGGCGGGCATGGTGACGGTCAGCCGGGTGGAAACCAGCCGTGATATGAAGTGGGCCAAGGTTTGGATTACGATTTTTAACGGTTCGGATGAGAAAATTTTGAATTTTTTGGCAAAGAACATTTACCATATCCAGGGCGAGCTGAACCGGTCCTTTCAGACCAAGATTGTGCCCAGGATCAGCTTCCATTTGGACACCGCGCCCCGCTATGTGGAGCATATTGAGGAAGTGATCAGGAAAATCCACGAAGAAAAATAGGTGAAAAGCGTACAGCCCGCCCAAGGCGGGCTAGCGTAGAGCGGACAGTGCTCAGGGGAAACAAGGGGCAAGGGACCAGAGATTAGAGATTAGGAATTGACAGAATTGAACAAAATTACTGGGATATAAGGTACTTTTAACCTTTGAAAATTGATTGGAAATTTGGATTTTGGCATTCTAACGCTGCCACCCAATCTTTCAATCATTAAATCTTTAAATTAGGTTTTTTACTTACTGTTTTCTACCTAATACGTATTTTTATTATGCAAGAGCAATTTAGACAAGCAAAAAATTTGATTGATTCCAGCACGGATATTCTGCTGGCCATGCACGAGCGTATGGACGGGGACGACGGCGGCGCATTGCTGGCCTTGGGCGGTTTGTTGGAGAGCCAAGGCAAGCGGGTGACTTATGCCATTAAGAAAGGCGTTTCTCCCGCCCTGGCTTTTTTGCCCGGCAGCGAAAAAATCCAGGATGATATTATCCGGGACAACTTTGACCTGCTGGTTATTTTTGGCTGCTCGGTAATTGAGCGCACCGGTTCGGCCAGCATAAAAAATTTGCCGGTAAAAATCATCAACATTGACCACCATCCGGACAACACCGAGTTTGGCCACGTTAACCTGGTTGACCCGGCTAAGTCCTCGGTGGCCGAGCTGGTTTACGATTTTTTTCACTCCTGCGGCTGGCCGATTGGCAAGGAAACCGCCACCTGCCTGCTGACCGGCATTATTACCGATACGGGGTCATTTATGTATAGCAACACGGCCGCCTCAACTTTGCGGGCGGCGGCCGAGCTGCTGCGCCGGGGGGCGCAGGTGCATAAGATTATCGGCCATACTTTCAAGGGCAAGACGCCGCAAATGCTGAAAGCCTGGGGGCTGGCCATGGAGAACACCTATTATGACCAGCAGCACCGGGTTATCTATTCCGTGATGACTGATGAAGATTTGGCTGCCTTCCGCGGCCTGCCGCAGTCGGCTTTTGAGGGTTTTGTGGAAACGCTGAATACCGTACCCGAAGCCAAGTTCGCCATGTTTTTGCGCCAGGACGGCCCGGTAATTAAAGGCAGCCTGCGCAGCGATCCGTTCAAGAATATTGATGTGGCCCAAATCGCGCACAGCTTCGGCGGCGGCGGCCACAAGCTGGCCGCCGGCTTTTCCGTGGCCGGCAGCCTGCGCAAAGATGAGCGGGGCAAATGGCAGGTAGTAGAAAATCCGGCCTAGGCCGGATTTTCTCTTGCTTGCTTTAGCGCGTTGCCCCACCAGACCAGGCTGGCCAGCAGCCCGTCTGTTTTTTTATCGGCGCTGTCGTCCAACAGCCGGCCGTCCTCGCCGAAATATTTATCAATCGGGCCCAGCATTACGGTTTCGCGCAGCGCGACGGCGCCGAAGTTTTCAATAATCGGGCGCAGGTGTTCAATCAGGCGGGCGCCCCCCACCGGCCCGTTGGATACGCCGACTAGGGCAAAGGGTTTTTTCTCAAATTCCAGATAGAGCCAGTCCAAGGCGTTTTTCAGCACGGCCGGATAGCCGTGATTGTATTCCGGGCTGACAATAACAAAGGCATCCGCCGCCTTGGCAATGTCGCTCCAGGCCTGGGCCTGGGAGGTTGGATATTTCCCTTTGAACATAATGGGCACGCCTGGCTGGTCGTAAAAGGGCAGGGGCAGTTCCCGAAAATCCACCAGCCGGCTGTTATGGCCCAGCTGCTTGATTTTTTGGACCAGATATTTTGCCGGGGCTTCGCTTTTTCGGCCTTGGCGGACGGAGCCGAGCACAACGGGAATATTGAGCATGAAATTTTTGTTAGTTTTCTAATCTGATTATATCAGATATCAAAAAATCCGACCCGGTCGGATTATAAAGATATAACTTGTATTTATTGGTGCCCGGGAGAGGACTCGAACCTCCACGGGATTGCTCCCATAGCCACCTCAAGGCTACGTGGCTGCCAATTACACCACCCGGGCATTGATATTCTGTTGATGAATAGCTAAGGCATTATAGACTTTTTTAACCTTTCTTTCAAGAGTTGGTAATCCTGGTTCATAATATATTTTTGAAAGCAGTTTGATAGATTCATTCTTGGCATACTTAAGTTGATAACAGGCTTGGCTACGACTTTTTGTTATGTGACCCTTCAGACTGACAAGCTTGCGAACTTTTGTTTGTAGCCATTCAGTATGAGTTTTGCTAGCGGAGATAAAAACAGTATAAAACATAAAGCTTGAGCGCCAACGTGGATCCCAATAAGAATAAAAGCTGCCATCTCCATCAAAATGGCCTCGTAAGAAATCAAAAAAATACTTGTCAGGAATTTTTACTTTTCCTAAAGTTTTTGATTTGTTTTGCTCCAGGCCTATGCTATTTAAAAATTTATAAAATTGTACATCGCCAAATTGCAGAAAATAGCATGTATTGCTGTTCAGTCCGCCCTTTTTTAAGGTAATTTTATTTTGAATGTTTAATGCTTTTGCAAATATATCTATTAATTGTTTGTCTTTGGAAGTTAAATTAAGGTGTCTTCCGTCTTTTGACAGGTTTCCGTCGGTGGTCATAAGGCCAAGGCAATAGGCAAATATTGGCGACCAAACAGCTTTTATTTTATTTTTGGGTTTCATGCCTCAAATATGATGCGTATACCAATCTTTATGTTATAATACACTAAATGTCAAAGAAATTCCAACGCAAAATTGAAGATTTTGTCTGCGGCCATTGCGGCTTTGCCGTGCAGGGCGACGGCTATACCAACCACTGCCCGAAATGCTTTTGGAGCAAGCACGTGGATATTTATCCCGGCGACCGGGGCAATCCCTGCCAGGGTTTGATGCGGCCGGTGGAAGTCAGCGTAAGGAATGACGGCTACGTTTTGACCCATCGCTGCGAGAAATGCGGCGATACGGCCCATTGCAAAGTCGGTCCGGACGATGACATGCAGGCACTGGCCCATCTGGCGGAAACTCTTGCCAAACAGGCCATGTTTTGATATAGTATTCAGGCGCGAGACCGGCCAGGTTGAGTGTGCAGTATGGGTGAGCGCTCCGGCTTGGAACCGTAGCTCAGCTGGTTAGAGCGTCTCGTTTACACCGAGAAGGCCA
>CAZJLL010000051.1:0-12870 GCA_964547145.1 uncultured Candidatus Saccharibacteria bacterium
TCCCCGGCAGAGACAACTGAAGCAGACAAATCCGCCGGCACGGCCGGGGGCTGTGTATCGGCTTGCGTGGTAACCACGGCCGGCGAACTGGCCGCTGAAACATTGCCGGCGGCATCGTAAGCGGCCACGGTATAGCTATACTGGGTATTCGGCGCAAGATTTGAGTCAGTTGTGTTAGTCGCCAAACCAGCGGTCGTCTGAATCAGTGTGTTATTCCGATAAATCTTGTAGCCGGCTACGGCCACATTATCAACCGCATCGCCCCAGCTGATGCTGGTGGTGGTTGGCGAAGTGGAATTGGCAACCGGCGCAACCAGGGGGACAGTCGGCGCCTGATTTTCTCCAGTGGCGCTATAGCCCGTGATAGTCGGCAAGGTAATGCTGGATACGGAAGTATTGCTGGCATAAACCATACCGGAACCGCTCACCTGGACACTTAGGCCGTGATGGGCAATACTGTAATGCAATGTGCTAATCGTGCCCGTGGCGTTGCTGCCACCGACGATATAGCCGGTGGAGGTCGCCTGGTCGTCCAGCAAGTTTAAATTATCGCCCACTACGCTCGGCGTGCCGCCGTCAAACCAAAAGGCGCGTCCGGAAATTCCGGTAGAACCGATAGAGGCATTATGAACATAAAGGTTTTGGGCAGTGGTCGTACCGGTAGCGCCGGTAAAATGAAAACCATAATTATAAACATTTTCTGCCACTGAGTTGGTTACCGTACTGGTCGGGGCGGAGACAAAAAATCCGTCGCCGCCGGTCTGGTTGAGGGCCGAATAAATATTACTGGCCGTAAACGAACTGCCCGTCAGATTGGCGCCGATAGTCACGCTGACAGAACGGTTATTGGCATTGCTGACTATCATATTATTTAACGACAAGCGGGAAGCCAATGACTGCGGCGAAGACGAGCTGACGGAAGCCAAAAAACCATAATGAGAGGGTGGCGTTGGCGTGGCATTTTGCACCGATGGCGGCTGAGGCCCGTTATTGCCGCCAAAAAGGATCGTGCCGTGAGCAAAGGAACCATTGTCCGGTATGCCGACGTTATATCCCGAATCCCAGGCGAACATAGCACCCGGACCGGTGGTGGTGGCAATATAAAAATTGTCCACATTGACGTTGGTAGCGCCGATTAAAGCAATGCCGCGGGCATATGAATTTTTTACGACAATATTAGTGGAAGTGCCGCCGCTGTAGCTATCAAAAGAATTACCGTTAAGATAGCGGACAAAGGCCAGGCCGTCGTCCCCCGTATTATTGGTATATAAATTGTTGATCTCGGCATTCTGATCGTTGAAAAAATCAAACCCGTCGGCCAGCGTATTTAAAACGTAGACGTTCTCGGCTATGGGGTTGGTACAGTCGTAAAACATAATCCCGCTTGACAGCGAGCCTTCCACCAGCGCCCCGTTTAAGGTCGTATTGGCAGTCTGGTTGAATTTCAACGCGCCGGCAAAAGTGGAATCGCGCAGCGTGCCGGGCGGGATGGTAAAGGCCAAATGGATATTATTAATGACGGCGCCGCTGCCGCCGGCAAACATTAAGCCGCCGTGGGTATTGGCGTCCCCCGCAGCCAGGCTATTGAACAAAATTTTGGCATTAGGATCAAAATCCAACACCCCGCTGAAATTGTTAATCACCACCAGAGTGCTGTTGTCCACTACATAGGTTCCCGCTGGCACGAATACGGTATCGCTGCTGTTGCTTAAAGCGCTAATCAATGCGTTGCGGTTGGCCGTGGCGCTTGCGCCATCGCCATCTCCTACGGCAGCAAAATCCGTCACCAAATTAAAACTGGCAGCGCGCGCACGGGGCAGCTTTGCAAAAGCCCCGCTAGTTGCTACCAGCAGACAAATGAAAAAAGTCGCAAGAGCTTTAAAAAACTTCATAGACGGCTTTTAAATATAAGACAATGGCGATATAAAGGCATTATAACACCATTTTTAAAAATCAGGCCTATGTTGTCCACAATTTTTAAAAATCAGGCGCAATGGTTTTAAAAAATCCAAGCCTATGGTATGCTACGGCCATGAATAAAACCATAATTTTTATCACCGGCGCCTGGCTAACCCCAAAGTGCTGGAATTCATTTAAATCCTTCTTTACCGCCCGCGGCTACAACTGCCTGGCACCGGCCTGGCCGGCCAAGGCCGGCGATGTCGCTGCTCAAAACGCCTCGCCCGATCCGGCCTTGGCAAATTTGGGACTGACCGAAATTGCCGATTACTACGAAAAAATTATCCGGGCGCAGGAGCAGCCGCCCATCCTAATCGGCCATTCTTTCGGCGGCCTGCTCGTCCAGCTGCTGCTGGACCGATCTTTGGGCGCCGCCGGCATTGCCATTGATTCCGCCGCACCCAAAGGCGTCTTCGCCCTCTACCCCAGCGCCGTCTGGGCCAACCGCCGCATTCTGGCCGTCCCCGGCGGGTGGCACAAAATTGTCCGCTGCACGCCGCAGGATTTTCATTTCGCCTTTGCCCATACCTTGTCACGGCAAGAAGCTTTAAAGCTTTACTTGGGCCAGGTTGTGCCGGAAACCGGCCGGATTTTCTGGCAGGCCGCCCTGGCCCCCTTCCACCGCGCCACGCAGGTTGATTTTCGCAAACCCGGGCGGGCGCCCCTGTTGCTGCTGGCTGGCGAACTGGACCGGCTCTGCCCGGCGGCTATGAACCGGGAAAATTATCTCAAATATCAAAGCGGCCGAGTGGACTACCACGCCTTTGCCGGCCGCACCCATTGGATCATCGGCCAGCCCGGCTGGGAGGAAGCGGCCGACTACTGCCTAAGCTGGCTGCAAAAAACTGATGCGGCCCCTGGCCGGGCATAAAAAAATCCCCCGACTTTTGACGGGAGATTCAACGGCAAAATTTTTAAGTTTGCGGCTGGCCGCAAAAAGCGCAGCGCTTGGCGGCTTTGGGAATTTCGCTTAAACATTCCGGGCATTTTTTGCTGGCCGGATCGGCGGGCGGCTCTTTGCGCATCTTGGCCACCAGCAGGTTCATCGGCGTAATTACAAAAAAATACACTGCAACCGATACCAGCAAAAAGGCGATTAGGGCATTAATAAAATCGCCGTAAAAGAACCGGCTGCCCCGCAGGGTAAAGGTCAGGCCGGAAAAATCCGGCGCGCGGAAAATCGCGGCCACCAGAGGCGTCAGCAAATCCTTGACCAGGGCGGAAACAACCGTACCGAAGGCCGCACCCATAACCACGCCCACGGCCAAGTCAATCACGTTGCCGCGTAAAATAAATGCCTTAAAGCCTTTTAGGGTATCTTTGATCATAAAATTGCCTAAATAAGGACACCGGCAGTATAGCAGCTGCCCTCGGTTTGCGCTACAGCCGCTTATCCCGGTCTATCTGGTTTTGTTCCACCTTTGGCCCGATGCCCAAAACCACGCCGAGCCAATACAGGCCGAATCCCGCCAAACCCAGAGCCCCGGCGGCAAAAAGCAACTGCAAAATAATCATCGCTAATTATTTAAATTATTAATATCAGTCTGATATTTGGCCGTCAGGGACATTACGCTATCCCCGTAAAAGCTATACTTGCTGCTGGTGCCGCCGGAAAAATAGCGCATCGCTGCATTCCATTCCCCCTGCTGGCTGCCATCTGCCCCGCCGGCCACTAGCTTTATGGCCGCGGCGGCAAAGGCATCGCGGATATCCCAGGGATTTGAGGGATTATTGCCGGTCAGCTGGCTAACCTTGTCCTTGTATCCCATCCAGGTGGAAGGAATGAACTGGGCCGGCCCCATGGCGCCTCCCCAGCCAACCTGGTTGCCCTTGCTGTCATGCATGGGACATGACACCGGCGTTACGTCCGGATCAAGGCCCAGGGATTGGGTGATTTGTAAAAATGGCTGCTGGTCACGGTCCGGCTTCATGACAACCTTCCAGCTTTTAGCAGGCGGATCGCCCGGCCGGTTGCAGGTGCCAACGTTCTGGCCGAGATTGGATTCCTGGGTCAGCACCGCCAATAAAAAAGCCGGATCAATGCCGGTCGCCCCCTGTGCCCACTGGGCAATCTGCAACGCCTGCCCGAACGTAATCTGGCTGGAGACGCCGAGCAATTCATACAGCCGACTGCGGATGGCCGCCGCCTGCTTCTGCGAATCGCTAATCACAATTTGATAATCCGCCTCCTTGCCTTTGGTCGCCTTGAGCAGCTGGTTCTGCTGGTCCACGCTGCCGGCCAAATCTGTCTGCTGCAAAACCTTGATGGACAGCAAATTTTCCGTATCCTGCTGCTGCTGCTGCAATTGCTGCTGGAACTGGGCGAGTTGTTGATTGGTCTGCTGCAATTCAGCCGACAGCTGGCTTAAGTCCTGCGAAACCTGGGACAAATTCTGATAGGCAGTAAATACGTCCGATAGCTGCTGCTGGGAGATGACCGTATACAAAAACGGCTGCTGGTCATTTTCGTTAATCTGCCTAATTACTTCCGAGATTTCAGCCTGCAGCGTCTGCTGCCGGTCGGCATTATTTGCAATCTGGCCCTGCGTGCCGGTAATCTGGCTGCCTAAGTCTGCAATCTGCAGATTGCTGGCCTGAATTTGCAGACTTAAAGTCGCCTGCTGATTTTGCAACTGCTTAATCTTATTGGCCAGCGTATTTTTTTGCGCCTGAACCTGGCTTAACTGCTGCTGGTAAGCCTGAATCTGCTCCTGAATGGCCTGCAGCTGCTGCTGCAATTGCTGTTGCTGTTCCGCCTTGTCGTCGGCTAAAACCGGATAAGCCGTCCCGGCCGTCAGGGTCAGAACGGCGGTCAGCAGCAAACCTAAAAATTTTTTTCTATTTCCATAATGCATAAATTAAAGCCGCTAAACTGCCGCCATATTTTAAATCCTAACAATATTTCCAATGCAAAAAATCAGTAATGTTTATTTATTATACCATCCCGGGTTGCGAAATGCCAAATTAACCTGTAAAATACAAACAGAAAAATAACTATTCATCTTGATGAAGCCGAAATTTGTTACCATCGGCCTGGTGCAGAGCCGGGTCTCGTCCGACATGGCCGCCAACGTGGCCAAAACCGAAAGCTTAATCCGCCGGGCGGCCGCGCGCGGCGCGCAAATCATCTGCCTGCAGGAACTGTTTCAGACGCCGTATTTTCCCCAGCGCCGGCATGAGGCCAAAGACTCTTATGCCGAAACTGTGCCCGGGCCAACCTCGCGCCGGCTGCAGGCTTTAGCTAAAAGCCTGAAGATTGTCTTAATTGTCCCGCTATACGAAAAAATGGGCCGGCACTACCTAAATACCGCCGCAGTTTTTGGCGCGGACGGAAAGATGCTGGGCAAATACCATAAAATTCACATCCCCCACGATCCCGGCTTTTATGAAAAGGATTACTTTGAGGAGGGCAGCGAGGGCTACAAAATTTTCAACACGCCCTGGGGCAAGTTTGCCGTACTCATTTGCTTTGACCAATGGTTTCCCGAGGCTGCCCGGGCTGCGCGGCTGGCCGGAGCGGAAATAATTTTCTATCCTACGGCGGTCGGCGAAATTTTGGGCTACAAAACCGAAGGCGACTGGCACGATGCCTGGGAGACCATCCAGCGCGGCCACGCCATCGCCAACAGCCTCTATGTCTGCACCGTCAACCGCACCGGCCGGGAAGGACGGATGAAGTTTTTCGGCCAATCTTTCGTGGCTGATCCGTTCGGCAAAATCCTGAAACGCGCGGCCAAAGACCGGGAAGAAGTCCTGGTCCAGAAACTTGACCTGTCCCGCAACGAATTTTTTGCGGAAGGCTGGGGCTTTCTGCGCAACCGCCGGCCGGATACCTATGCCGCCTTAACCGGCAACAAGCTGGTAAAAAAATCAAAAAAACTGCAGAACGTCGCGCACTATACTGCCGAGCGACGGGCCCTGGGCCAATAGCGCCTGAATCTTTTAAATTTTATTTACCTATGGTCAATTCCGCCCCTTATCTCATGCCCGCCGAATGGGAACCGCACCGGGCCGTCTGGCTGGCCTGGCCGCATGACGAAATCAGCTTTCCCGGCCCGCATCTGGCCGGTACCAAATCGGCAATAGCTAAAATCATAAGCGCCATCCACCAGACCGAACAGGTAGAACTGCTGGTCGTGGACGAACCAATGCAGCGGGAGGCCGCGGCCGCGCTGAAGGCCGCAGGCGTCGCCTTAGAAAAGATAACTTTCCGCCAAACCTCCTATATGGACGCCTGGATGCGGGACTGCGGACCGATTTTTGTCAAAGACCGGACCGGCAATTTATCCCTGGTTAAGTGGATTTTCAATATGTGGGGAAATAAATTCCCGGATTTGCTGCCGGATGACCAGCTGCCCTACCGGCTGCGCGACTGGCTGGGCTTGGCCATGCGGGAACCGCAACTGGTGCTGGAAGGCGGGGCCATTGACGTAAACGGACAGGGCTTATGCCTGACCACCGAACAGTGCTTGCTCAACGAAAACCGCAACGGCGGCAAGACGAAAAAAGATATTGAGCAATTCCTGGCCGAAAACCTGGGAATCAGCAAAACCATCTGGCTGTGGAAAGGGCTGATGCACGACCACACGGACGGCCATGTTGACGAAATCGCCAGATTTATCGGGCCCAACCGGGTAGTCTGCGCCTACGACGACGACCCGGCCAGCGAAAACTACGCCATTTTAAAAAACAACTACGAAACTCTCTGCGCTGCCACGGACCAGGACGGCCAACCGCTGGAAGTGATCAAGCTGCCCATGCCGCATCTGCGCTATGACCAGGACAAACCATTTGAACAGGGCGAGGTTGCGCCTGTGTCCTATACCAATTTTTACATCGGCAACGGAATGGTGCTGGCCGCGGTCTTCAGCGACCCAAATGACCAAAAGGCGCTGGACATACTTAAATCCTGTTTTCCCGGCCGCCAGGTCGTGCCCATTGACTGCACCGATATTATTTATGGCGGCGGCGCCATTCACTGCATCACCCAGCAGGAACCCGGGGCTAGCGTAAAGCGTGAAGTGCAGAGTGCTCAGGGGGAAGCCGGAGACTAGAGACTAGGAAAATATAAGATATAGGATGTAAGAATTGAAATGCTAATGATACCATTCCGATCCGCCTCGGGCGGAGAGGAATCTATTCCCTTGCTGCTTGCTACCAGCTACAAGCTTAAGATACCTTTGGCCTTTGAAAATTGATTTGAAAATTGGAAATTTGGATTTTGAAATTCTAATGCCGTTGCCTAATCTTTCAATCTATTTCTTAGTTTGTCAAGACAAAAGGCATTTGTTAGAATTAGTTCGTCATTAATCCTTTTCGCCGAAACTTTAAACAAAGTCTCCCGCGGCAAAACCGGGGATCCGAAGGTTGAGAAGCGCCTCGCGAAAAGCCAAAAGGATATCCATGGAAAAAAAGAAAATCGACCGGCTGTCCCCGGCCCTGCGCAAGCTGATTGAGCCGGACAACCGCAAAACCACCGGCCCGCTGTCCCGTGCGGCCAAGAGCGCGGTCCATCCGGTCAGTAAATACGCCGAAACTACGCTCAAACATATTAACGGCGGCGCCACCCTTGAGGCCGCCCTCTGGCTGAAGCGGCACTTAGATCGCGGCGGCAAGCTGGTGGTCACCTTGGCCGGCGCCTTAAGCTCCTTTGAGGTCGGCGTCATGCTGGCCGAACTAATCCGTAAAAACAAAGTCCACCTGGTCTCGGCCACCGGCGCCAACCACGAAGAGTCCTACTACCGCTACGTGGCCCACTCCCACTATGCCAACATCCCGCGCTACACCGAACTTACTCCCCAGCAGGAAGCGGAGTTGCGTGATGCCGGCCTGCGCCGGATTACCGACACGTTCCTGCCCGAGGACGAAAGCGTCCGCATCATGGAACCGCATCTGCTGAAGATGTGGCAGGAGGCGCAGGCCAGAGGCGAGCGCTATTTTCCCCATGAATATTTTCGCAGGCTATTTGCCGAAAAATTGATTAAACCCGACCGGCAGGCCAACCCGCACGACTGCTGGACCTACGCCGCGTACGAAAAAGACATTCCCATTGTCATCCCGGGGTTTGAAGATTCCACCATGGGCAATATTTTTGCCGGCTATACCTACGCCGGACCGCAGAAAAATCCGGATGACGCGGTTTTGGACGGCCGGATCATGAAGACCGGCCTGGAGTACTTCCACCTCATGTATGACTGGTACATGAAAGAAGCCAAACGCGCGCCTATTGCCTTCCTCCAGCTGGGCGGCGGCATCTCAGCCGATTTTCCCATCTGCGTGGTCCCGTCCTTAAAACACGACCTGCAGCTCCACGGCAAAGTGCGCGACTGGGCCGGCTTCATCGAAATCGGTTCCTCGCCCATGTCCTACGGCTCCTACAGCGGCGCCGGCGGCAAGGAAAAAATCACCTGGGACAAGCTGTCCACCGCCAGCTATTACCAAATTATCCAAAGCGATGTCACGCTGGCCTTTCCCTGGATCGCCGCCGTGCTGCTCGGCCTGTAAATCCAAATATCCGGCAAACATAAAACCCCTTCGTCCGAATATGGATAGAAGGGGTTTTACTTCAGGCTAGCTTTTCCCATATGCGATTTTCTTTTTTCTAGACTACCCGATTAATCGGGACTAGATGTCAGGCTTAAGCGCCTGTAGGCTTTTCGCAATTTTACCGCCTCCGCGGCCGGAAAAGCTACCTGCAGACCGTAACCTGTTTTGCATCTGTACTCTTTCCTTTCTGCTTTAATTGTAAACCTTCACCGGGGCAATGCCAAGACCCGTCAAGCCGAAAAAATCCGCCCTGATTAAGGGCGGATTTAGGCTGGTGGATAACCGGTTGATAAAATAAAATTTAATTAGGAAATAAATCTCCGACTCGGTCAAATTATGCCGGAAAGTATAATTAATAATCCCGCAGCTTGTTAATGTCCACGTGTTCGCGAATGCGCTCTAAGGCTTTGGATTCAATCTGCCGAATGCGCTCGCGCGTCACTCCGAACTCCTCGCCCACCTCTTCCAGCGTATGAGTTACGCCGTCCTCCAGGCCGAAGCGCATCTTTAAAATTTTCTGCTCGCGCGGATCCAAGTCCTTTAAAATGTTGCCCACATATTCCTTCAGAATCTGCCGGCCGGCCACTTCGTTGGGCTTGGTCGTGTCCTCGTCCACAATAAAGTCTCCCAGCGAGGAGTCTTCCCCGTCGTCTTCGCCGACGGGCGAATCTATGGATACCGTTTCCTGGGAAATCTTTTTCAGATGATAGACCTTCTCCACTTCAATGCCCATTTCCGCGGCAATTTCTTCCGGCAAGGGTTCGCGCCCCAAATCCTGCACCAGCTGGCGCTCGGCCTGGGCGTATTTATTCAAGGTCTCCACCATATGCACGGGAATGCGGATGGTGCGGCTCTGGTCGGCCAAGGCGCGGGTAATGGCCTGGCGAATCCACCAGGTGGCATAAGTGGAAAATTTATAGCCCTTGCGCCAGTCAAATTTCTCGACCGCGCGGAACAGGCCCAGGTTCCCTTCCTGAATCAGATCCAGCAGGCCCAGGTTGCGTCCCATATATTTTTTGGCAATGGAAACCACCAGCCGCAGGTTCGCCTCGGTCAGCTTTTTCCGGGCCGCCACGTCGCCCTTGGCGATGCGCTTGGCCAATTCTATCTCTTCCTCACCCTTCAGCAAAGACACCTTGCCGATTTCCCGCAGGTACATCTGGATGGAATCATCGTAAATATCGCCCAGGTCAAAGGCATCCACTCCGTCATCATTTTTCTTCTTCTTGCCCTTGGCCGGTTTTGCCTCCCGCTCCTCCGCCGGCTTGTTTTGTTCCCAGACGCTGGCCACTTCCTGCTCCACAATCTCCACGCCCCGCTTCTCCAGCATATCCATAACCTTTTCCAAGCCGGGAATGTCGTCTTCCAAATGAGGCAAGGCATGCAAAATCTCCGCTTCGGTCACAAAACCGCGCTCGGTTGCTTTGTCCATCAGCCGCTTTAAGACTTTTTCCGCATCCGCCGGAGCCAGCGCAGGCGCCGTCAGCTTAACCACGGCCTTTTTCTCCGCCGGCTTGGGGGCAGTTTTGCTTTTTGCCTTCGCCGCCGGATGCTTTACCGGCCTGCGCTTGGCGGGGTGTATCGCTTTTTTCTTAATCTTTTTCTGCTTCTTCTTTGCCATAAAAATCTTAAAAATTAGATGCTTGCTTTAGGCGCCGCTATCCTATCCTTGCTTTAAGCGCATACAGGCGCCTAAAGCCGCTCCAGTTCCCGGCGCCGGGCTGAAGTTTGGGCAAACTGCTTATTCAATTGTTCCACCAGCGCTCGATCCTTGCGGATTTCCGCGGCCTGAATGGCCGCTACCAGTTCCTGCTGGGAGCGCTTTAAGGCATTGAGCTTAAACAGCGAGAATGATTTTTGCAAGCTTTTAAGAAGCTTTTCGCGGTCGCCGGACAGCTCTTCTAATTGTGATTCTACCATAAATTGCGCTTCCTTGGCCACTGGGCTATCCGGGTCGGCCGCCCGGCCCTGTAGTCTGGCCTCCGCCAGACCCCTGATTTCCGGATCGGTAAAATCTGCGGCTTCCAGCTGGGAGCCGGTTTCGGCGGCAAATTCCGGCACAGCCAGCAGGCCGCCCAACAGCTCTTTCTGCAGCAGCAGGCCGGGCCGCCCGGCTGGCGCTGACTGCTCCGGCCGCCCGGCTGGCGCCGGCGCCTTCTGTTTTCTAATCTCTTCGCGAATGACTTTTTCGGAAATGAGGAACCGATCGGCCAGCTTATGGATATAGTGATCCTGTTCCAGCGGGTCCTGGATATAGCCCAAAAATGGCAGGACTTCGCGGCTCAAATAATGCTTCTGTTCCACCGAACCGGCCGGAAAATTAGTTTCGGCCTGGTCCAGATAAAAATCCAAGAACCAAAAAGCCTCGCTGACCGCCTTGGCCCAAAGTCCGGGGCTTTTACGGATCAATTCGTCCGGATCCTTAGCCCCGGCAATAACTACAACCTTCAGCCGGAAACCCTGGGCCAGCGCCAGCTCGCCTGCCCGGCGGCTGGCGGCCTGTCCGGCGCTGTCGGCGTCAAAACAAAATTTCAAATTTTTGGTCAGCCGGGCCAGCTGCTGCAGGTGCAGTTCGGTCAGCGCCGTGCCGGATACGGCTACGGTATTGGCAAACCCGGCCTGGTGGGCCTGGATGCAGTCCATCTGGCCTTCCACCAGCACCGCCTCATCGCTCTTCCGAATGGCCTCCTTGGCAAAATTCAAACCGAACAAAATTTTGCTTTTGTTATAAATCGCGGTCTCCGGGCTGTTGACGTATTTGGCCGCCTGCTGGCTGTCCTGCAGGACGCGCGCGGAAAAGCCGACCGTATTGCCAAAATAATCATAAATCGGAAAAGTTACCCGGCCGCGGAACCGGTCATACATCTGGCCGCGCTCGTTTTTGGCGCTGACACCGGCCTTAACCAGCTCGGCCAGGCTGACCTGCTTTTGCACCAGCGCCCGCTCCAGGGCATGAAAATCGTCCGGCGCGTAGCCGATCTGCCAGCGCTGCAGCGTCGGCTCGCTTAAGCCGCGGGACTTAAGATAGGACAGCGCCGCCCGCCCGGCGGGCTTAAGCAGCACCTGATGATAATAGCGCGCGGCAAAATCATTTATCCGCAGCAGCAAATCTCTTTCGTCCTTGCCCGGACCGCCGGCGCCGCGGTATTCCGGCAGCTGCACGCCAGCCTTGTCGGCCAAAAGACGCAGTGCGTCCTTGAATTCCACGTTCTCATAGCGCATGACAAAACCGAAAACGTCCCCGCCCTCGCCGCAACCGAAGCAGTGCCAAATCTGCTTCTGCGGACTAATGACCAGGCTGGGAGTTTTTTCGTGATGGAAAGGACAAACGGCTTTGTAGTTAACGCCGGCTTTTTTCACCTGAATATAGCCGGAAATTACGTCCACGACGCTAAGCCTGTCCTTGATGTCTTGCAGCACAGAATCTGTCATAACACATATATTTTAGCCTTTCTGGCATAGGGCCGCAACCATAAAATGCCAACTAAAATGGGCGTTTTGTCCGCCTTGGGCGGAAAAATTATACCGGCATTTGGCCTGGCGATAATAAAGGTTCCCCCGCTTGCCAAGCTGGCGGGGTATTATTGCAAGGAGCCAGCCTGGATTTTGCAGCAGAGCTGCGAGGCATTAAACCTGTATTAGCTCCTTAGGCTCGCTTATCCTTGCAAGCAAGGATAGACTCGCCTGCGTCGCTAATAAAAAAACCAACCGCGCAAAGGGTTGTTGGAGTTGTTGATTTTTTTATGGCGGAAGCGGAGGGATTCGAACCCTCGAACCCTTTGACAGGTTGCACGCTTTCCAAGCGTGTGCACTAGACCACTATGCGACGCTTCCTTGCTGCCGCCGAAAGTCTTATTTATTTTACCATACAAAAGCCGCTTTGGCTAGTGCCAAAGCGGCCCCATTTTTTACCGTGATCTTGCCTTACTTTCCCAACTTGTCTTCCACCGCCTTAATATTCACCGTAGCCTTTAGCACCGTATCAGGATTTAAGGAAATGGAATCTATGCCCTGGCGGACCAAAAATTCGGCAAAGTCGGGAAAATCGCTGGGTCCTTGGCCGCAGATGCCGACCTTGCGGCCCAAGCCATGGGCATGCTTAATCAGCACGCGAATTAGGCTTTTGACGGATTCGCTGCGCTCATTGCCGACGTGGGCCACCAGCTTGCTATCGCGGTCCAGGCCCAGCGTCAGCTGGGTCAAATCGTTGCTGCCGATGGAAAAGCCGTCAAAAATTTTGGCAAACTCCTCCACCTGCAAAATGTTGGACGGAATCTCCGCCATGACCCAAACTTCCACGTCTTCTTTCAGCTCCCGCTCCCCGGCCCGGCGGACAGCAGTTTTGCCGCCGCGTTTCAGGCCATA
>CAZJLL010000052.1:0-4372 GCA_964547145.1 uncultured Candidatus Saccharibacteria bacterium
TTAACGATTAATTGATTATCTGATTAATAGCTTGCAGCTGGCAGCCGGCCGGCCGGCGGTCGCCTGACCGCCGATAAGGCGGACAGGCCCACATCCACATATCCTTAACTCCTTATATACTTGCCCCTGGTCTCTGGCTGCCCCTGAGCACTCAACGCTCTACGCTTGCCCGCCTTGGGCGGGCTCTACGCTATTCCCCTATATTCTCCGCTTTTGACGCGCTGCCACCAGGCCTGGTTTTCCCGGTACCAGTCCACGGTCCGCTGCAGCGCCTCATCCAGTCCCACTTGGGGCTGCCAGCCCAGCTGCCGCGTAATTTTGCCGTGGTCTAAAGCATACTTCTGATCGTGCCCGGGCCGGTCGGCCACCAGCTCTATCATTTCGTCGCCTTGCTGCATAATCACCAACAGCTTGCGGATAATTTCCAGGTTGTTGAACTGCGGATTATTCGGTCCGATAAAATAAGTTTCGCCCGGCGTCCCTTTTTCCAAAATCGCTTCAATGCCGCGGCAGTGGTCTTCCACATACAGCCATTCCCGCACCTGGTTGCCCGGCTGGTAAACCGGCACCTTCCTGCCTTCCAGCAGGTTGGTAATGGCCAGCGGCACCAGCTTTTCCGGAAACATATAAGGCCCAATGTTGTTGGCGCAGTTGGAAATGGTCACCGGCAGGCCGTAAGTATAATGATAAGCGCGGACCAAGTGGTCGGAAGCGGCTTTGCTGGCCGAATAAGGACTGCGCGGATGATAGGGCGAGTCTTCCGTCCAACGCTCGTCGGAATCAAGCGGAATTTGTCCGAACACCTCGTCGGTGGAAACGTGATGAAAGCGGGCCAGGCCGCGCTGCCGGGCTGCCTCCAGCAGCACCTGCGTGCCCAGCACGTTAGTGCGCACAAAACCGCCCGGCTCCTGGATGGAGCGATCCACGTGCGACTCAGCGGCGAAATGAACCACCACGTCCGCGCCGGTCATAGCCCGGCCGGCCGCAGCCGGATCGCAGATATCACCCCGGATAAAAGTTATCCGGTCCCGCACGGCTGCCAGATTTTCCAGATTTCCGGCATAGGTTAGTTTATCTAAAACCGCCAGTTCATCCTGGGGATGCCGGGCCAGCCAATAATGTACAAAGTTAGAGCCGATAAAGCCGGCTCCGCCGGTTACTAAAAGTTTCATTGCAGCAGACGCTTAAATTTTAATTTAAACAGAGCCAGTGCCGCCATTAGCCAGCCGTCCGTAATTTTCCCGCGGGCAATGAGCCGGTCAACGGCCGGCAGTGAAAAGCCCTTAACATACATATCGCTTTCCCCGGCTTCGCGTTCGGGCTGCCCAAAACTGAGGCCGCGGGCCAGAAAGACCTTGCCCACGCTGGTGCTGCCGCCGACGGAAGGATGGAAGCTGCCCACATAGTTCCAGCGGGCGGCGCTGATGCCCGTTTCTTCCTTCAGCTCCTTCTTCGCCTGGGCCAGGTAATTGCTGCTTTCCGCCTTGCCGCAGGGCAGCTCCCACATCCGCTGCTGCAGCACGTAGCGATACTGGTTAACCAGGTAAATTTTGCCGGCCTGATAGGCAATCACGGCCACGCCCGGACTGGTGCGGAGGTAGTAATACTTGCTGCGGCTGCCGTCCGGCCGGGTCACGTCGTCTTCCAACACCCGGAAGCGAAAATTTGCCGCAACTTCCCGGCTGCTGATTTTTTTCCAGGATGCAGTAGGCATCGGTTTAACCGTTTTTAACGGACCAGTCAAAATTTATCTCCGGATCGTTCCAGGCAATGCGGAATTCATCCTGCGGGTTGTAGTGCATGGTCGTATGGTAAAGCAGCACGGCCGGCTTCTGGCCCAGAACTTGGTAGCCGTGGGCTACGCCTTTGGGAATCAGAACCAGCTGCGGATCGTTCTCCCCCATTATGACTACCTGGGTCTGCCGGTAAGTCGGACTGTCCTGGCGCGTGTCGTAAAGCACGGTCCGCACCTGGCCGGAGGCGATATACCACAAGTCATCCTGCTGCTTGTGCCAGTGGAAAGCCTTAATAAAGCCGGGGTGGGCCAGCGAAACGGATGTCTGGCCGAATTTTTCCAACAGGCCGTCTTCGTCGCGCAAAATTTCCCGAAAATAGCCGTCTTCGGTCAGGTGTGTAGCCAGTTTCTTGATTTTTACTCCTTCAATCATATTATTTTAATTCTCCCGCGATTAATGTTAAATCTAAATCCTGGCCTTTGCGCACAACCCTCAGCGCCGCCTGCTGGCCTGGCGCAAAAGCTTCCAGCAGCGGTTCCAGCGGCGCCGCCTCGCTGACCGCCTGGCCGCCGACCGAAACAATTATATCCCCTGCCGCCAGGCCGGCGCTTTTGGCCGGCGAGGCCGGATCAACCTCAACCACCCTGGCTCCCTGGGCCTGGCCGGTCAACTGGCTTTCATTGGCGGTAATCATAGTATAGCCGAAACCGAAGGATGGCCGGATTATTTTTTGGCCATTGGCGAAAAACAGGTTCATGGCCGTTTTCAGAACATCGCTGGAAATAAGGCGCGAGCCGTTCCAGACGCCGACCACGTTGGCATTCTCGTCCACTGCCGCTTCTCCCGGCAGCAAGGCGCCGGCGGCGGAAACCGCAAAACTGCGGCTGGGGTAATCCGCCTGCCAGTTCTGGCCGGCAAAATCTCCCTGTGCCGCCGTAACGTAAACTTCCTGAATCTTGTTGGCGAAATTCTGGATGGAATTGGCGGAAAAAGCCAATTTTTGGCCGGCGGCCAAGCCGGCCGAACTGTCGGTGTTGGCTACGGCCACGCCGCTTAGGCCCGCTTTGAAAAAGACCAGTCCGGTGGCAGGGTCCGGGGCCTGCGCCGAAACCTGCGCGCTGTGCCCGTCATTCAGCACCACATAATACTGGCCGCCGGTCCGGGAAAAAGCCCCCTGGCCGGTAACAAAACTGCCGTCAGAAGTCAGATTCACCGCCGCGCCGGCCACAATATCAGCCTGCCCGCCGACCCAGACCATGGTGCTGAGTTTGGATTTAATTTGGGAAGAGGTCTGCGTCAAATCGCCGCTATCGGCAACACGCACCGTCTCGTGGTTGGTAATGACTATAGGCGCCTGCGGACTTAAAACATGCAGGCGGTTCAGCACCGGCCAGGTGGAGAGTTTGGCCGCCAGAGACCGGCCAATGAACACGTCGAACAGCCAGGCCAGCAAAATAGCGAGAATCAGGAAAGAGATGTATCGTTTTTTGGACATAGCAAATATAATGCTGAATTACAAAGCGCCCCAGGGCGTGGCCGCCAGCACCAGCAGGGTGCAAGCCGCCATCAAGCCGAGATGGAACTGGAGCTTTTTAAAGCTCAAAGTGTGGAATAAATAATAATAATTCAAAATCAGGAGCAGGTAGAAAAAATTAAACAGCAGCAGGCCCAAGACGCTGAAGTGCCAGGGCAAAAAATTCAATGCCCAAAAAAATTCCGCGCAAAACAGGCCGATCAGCAGCGCGCCCAGCGTCTTGGTCGTTTCCGGCTGGGGCAAAAATTCATAAAATGAGCGAGCCAAAAGCCCGGAGGCTGCAAACACCCCGGCCAGACAGAGGCTGCCGAAATTCGGAATATACTGCGCCACCGCAGCCAGGCTTTCAAATAAGCCAAACGCCACAATCAAAGTCTCATTCAGCAGCAGATTTTCGGCCAGGTTGCCCAGGATAATTTCAAAAAAGGCGATTACGCCCGCTGTCAGCAATAAAAAAATGTTGCGGGAAAATTCCGAGGGCAGAAATAAAAAAATGCCGAAAGCGGCGCAGAGCAGCAGCACCGGCCGCAAGGCCAGCCAGAAATTGTATTTGCCGATCTGTTTCAAGTACCAGCGGTTATACAGCGTAGCCGCGGCGGCAAAGGCCAAAAACGCCGGCAGCAGGAAGCGAAACACCGGCGCGGGCGTGGCGAATTTCTGCACCACCACCAAAAACACCAAACCCAGGCAGAAAGCAGTCAGTTTATGATATTTCAGCATGCGGATTCTTGTGCCGGTACAAATAAAAAATAGCCAACGCGGCCGCGGTCGCCAGCAGCAGGCTGGCCAGCACGTTTAGACGCAGACCGCCAGGCAGAAAAGTGCTGTCCGTCCGCAAAAATTCCAGGGCACATCGTAATAAATTATACAATAAAAGGTAAAAAAAGAAAAGCGCGCCGGCCGGCCGCTGCCGGGCTGTTTCCATTTTTTTCAGGACAAAAAAGATTATCAGATTGCCCAGCATCTCGTATAGAAAGAACGGGTGGAAAAACTCCGAGCCGGCAAAAGCAGGCGGCCGGAACTGCGGAGGCACGAACATTTTCCAGGGCAGGCCGGTCGGATAGCCGAACAGTTTGTAGAACGAGAGCGCCACGAAGTCCGC
>CAZJLL010000053.1:0-8621 GCA_964547145.1 uncultured Candidatus Saccharibacteria bacterium
TAAGGATGTAGGGATTTAAGCCTGCCCGCCGAAGAGGCGGGATGTAAGAATACTTTTGACATTTAACATTTGACCTTTAAAGTCATCTATTCCCTTACTGCTCACTACAAATTGATTGGAAATTGGAAATTCGGATTTTGACATTCTAATGCTGTTATCTAATCTTTCAATCATTTAATCATTTAATCTTTTAATCAGGTTTGCTATTCCCTTGCTACCTGCCTACGGCACCTGTCCGCCGAACAAGGCGGAGGCAGGCTAGCTACTAAAATGCCTTTGACGGCAGATAAAAATTGAATGAAAAAACACATTGTTATTATCGGCGGAGGTACGGGAACTTCCACTCTGCTGGCGGGGTTAAAGGAATATCCGGCGGAACTGTCAGTTATTGTCTCTACTGCCGATGACGGAGGCTCCAGCGGCCGGCTGCGGCGGGAGTTTGGCATTATTCCGCCCGGGGATATGCGCCAGTGTTTGGCGGCACTGTCCGCAATGCCTAAGGAGGCGCAGCAGCTGTTCAATTATCGCTTTGACCGCGGCAGTTTGCGCGGCCATACCATAGGCAATTTGCTTTTGGCCGGCCTGCTGCAAACATCAGGCAGCGTGCCGCGCGCCTTGGCCTTGGCGCACGGCTGGCTGAAAGCTGCCGGTACGGTTATACCGATGAGTCTTGAACCCACCACGCTGACGGCGACTTTGGCCGGTGGCAAAAAAATTTCCGGCGAACATGAGATTGATGCCCCGCTCCGCCCCCGGCCGGCTATCCAGAAACTCAGGCTTAGACAGCCGGCGGCGGCCAATCCGCAGGCTCTTGCCGCGATCCGGCAGGCTGACCTGCTGGTGTTCGGGCCGGGGGATTTATATACCAGCGTGCTGCCGAATGTGCTGATGCTGCGCCAGGCTATGCAGCGTTCTGCCGCTAAAAAATTACTGGTGACCAACATTATGACCAAAGCCGGCCAGACCGACGGTTTTGCCGCCTCCGATTTTGCGTCTGTTTTGGAAAGCTATCTGGGCGCGAAACTGGATGTTGTGGTGGTTAACACCCAAAAGCCTGCTGCAGGCCTGCTTGGCCGCTATCGTCGGGAACGCGCTTCTTTTGTGGAACCGGATCAGTCCCGTCTGGCCGCTCTCGGCCGGCGCGTGGTCGCCGCTCGGCTGGTCCATTTCCAGCCGGTTAAAAGCAATTCAGGCGACCGGCTCCGCCGCAGTTGGCTGAGGCACGACAGTGGCCGTTTGGCCCGGCTGCTCTGGCAGGAATTATAATTTTTTATTCAAGATATGAAGCTGCACAAACTAAAACTGAAAGTTCCGGCCGCGGTTAAAATTGTCGTGGAAGAACAGGGGCGGGTAATTGGCCGGGTTTATGTCTATGTGCTGAAAAATGATCTGCATCGGCGGCCATTCGCCCTGCTGGAGGATTTGTTTGTAGACGAAAGCGCCCGCAACCGGGGCTTGGGTACGGCTTTGATCAAGGCCGCCGCCGCCGAAGCCCGCCGCCGCAAATGTTATAAGCTTATCGGCACCAGCCGGCGCAGCCGGACCGGGCTGCACGGTTTCTATCGCCGCCTGGGTTTTAGCCTGCACGGCGTGGAATTAAGAATGGATTTATGATTAAACTGGTGGCTTTTGACTGGAACGGCACGCTGCTGGACGACCTTTGGGCGACGGTACAGGCGGACAACGAAGCCATGCGGCATTACGGGCTGCCGCCTTTAAGCGTCCGCCGCTACCAGCAGACATTCCGTGTTCCGATAGTTGATTTTTGGCAGAACCTGGGCCTGGACCGGCGCTTTTACCTGGCACACCATCGGGAGATTGAGAAGCGGTATGCGGCAGCTTATGAACTGCTGGCCGACCGCTGCCGGCCCCGGGCCGGGGCCGGGGCGCTGCTGAATGTTTTGGCCCGCCGCCGCATCGGCGCGGTCATTTATAGCAACCATACCGTTTCAGGCGTAGCCCGGACGCTGAGGCGCCTGCATCTGGCTGATTTTTTTGACAAAATTTTGGCCCGCATGCCCGGCGATTATTCCCATACCCGGCGGCGCAGCAAGGAACAAAAATTGGCGGCTTATGCCGCCGGGCTTGGGCTGGCCCCGGCGGAGATAATTTCCCTGGGCGATACGGAAGAGGAGATTGACGTCGGCCGCCGCCGCGGCTATCATACCGTGGCGATCGGCGGCGGCTGGAATACGGCCGCCCGCCTGCGGCGGCAGCGGCCGGATTTTTTTATCAGCCGGCTGACGGAGCTATCCTCCATAATTAAACGTTTAAACCGATGAAGAATCAGTTTGTAATCCTGGCCGGCGGCCAGGGCAAGCGCATGGGCGGGGCGGTGCCCAAGGTGCTGGTCATGCTGAAAAACAAGCCGTTGATTTTATACGTGCTGGAAGAACTGGATCAGGTGGGACAGCTGGCTCCGCCGGTAATTGTGGTAGGCTATAAAGGCTTGGAAGTAAAAACCGTGCTGGGTGACAGCTATTTTTATGCGCAGCAGACCAGACAGCTTGGAACAGCGCATGCCGTGCTGGCGGCCAAGGACCTGGTGCGGGCCGACAATGTAGTGGTTCTTTACGGTGATATGCCCTTTATCCGGGCAGCCAGCCTCAAACGGCTGATTAAAAGCCATTTTGACAGCGGCGCAAAAATTTCCATGCTGACGGCCAAGGTGGAGAACTTCGGCGGAGTTTACGAATCGCTGGAGCATTACGGCCGGATTATCCGCGACCAGGACGGCCGGATTATCAACAGCGTGGAATTTAAGGATGCCAGCTTAGAGCAGCGCCTAATTACCGAAGTCAACCCCTGTATTTATATGTTCAATACCGCCTGGCTGTGGCAGGCGCTGCCGCAAATCGGCAACCATAACGCCCAAGGCGAATATTATTTGACCGATGTGGTGCCGCTGGCACTGGCCCAGGGTGCGGGCATTAATTCCCTGGCCGTGGATCCGGGGGAAATTTTGGGCGTCAACACGCCGGCAGATTTGGCGGCGGCGGAAACATTGATTTAGCCAATAAGAAAGGACCGCGGCGGAGAAGCGCGGTCCTTTTTGCGTAACGATGTTTGTCAGAATGGAACAGTAATTAGTTCCGGGTTATGACAAGCAAGGTTGGGAAGTCCTCCTTACGGACTTAGCTGGAGAGGGGGTGGTTGCGGTCGTCTTCATGTTGGTCCTCTGCCAGAGGCAGAGGATTGATGTGCCACACTCCTTCGGTGACAATGCCCTCGGGGAGGGCGGGTTTTTTTGGTAGCTGGGAATTCTCCATATCAGTATGGTCTCATGATATAAATTTTTTGCCAAAAAATTTTATGATATAATAAGATAAAGTATGAAGGTATGGCCAGAGAACGGATAACTATCACCGTAAATAAGGATTTGCTGGCTGCCGTTGACCGGACGGTTGACGGCGCCACGGTCCGCAATCGGAGCCACGCCATGGAAATGGCTCTGGCTAAGGTTTTTTTGAAGCGGCCGGCCAAAGCCTTGATTTTAGCCGGCGGCAGGGAAATCCGCCTGCCGCAGGCCGCCGGAGAGCTGCCTAAAGCCATGTTGCCGGTGCAGGGGCGGCCGCTGCTGGAGCATATGCTGCTTCGCCTTAAGCTGGCCGAAGTCGAGCAGGTGGTTGTTTCGCTTGGTCCGGGCGGACAGAAAATCAAAGACTACTTCCGCAGCGGTTCCCGTTTCGGGCTGGACATTAGCTATTTGGAACAGATTGGCTTGAAGCGGGGCACCGCCCAGCCGTTGAAACAGGCCCAGAGCCAGCTGATGGATGGTTCATTCTTTTTGCTTTACGGCGATGTGCTGGCCGATATTGATTTTGCCGACTTTTTGGAATTTCATCAGAGCCAGCCGCATTTGCCGGCCACCATGGCCCTGGCCTCGGCGCCCCAGGCGAATTTTTGGGGCATGGCCCGCCTGGTCGGCAGCCGGGTGGCCCAGTTGGAGTAAAATCCGAAAAATCCCAGCAGCCAGTCGCAGCTGGTTAATGCGGGACTATATGTAATGACGCCGGCGATTTTTCATTACATCACCCCGGAGATGCAGAAAATAGAAAGCGAGTTGCTGCCCCGCCTGGCTGAAGAAAGCCGCTTGGGAGGCTATTCCTTCGGCGGCGATTGGTATGACGTGTCTACACCGGCGGCATACGAACAGGTCAGCAGGCAGTGGCGCGGTTTATAAAGTTAGATTTTTTTGACCCGGCGCAGGAATTCCAGGTGCATTTTTCCGTTGCTGGCCACGACGCGGCTGGTGGACAGGCCGACTCGGCCTCCCTGCCAGTCCGTCACTCGGCCGCCAGCTTCGGTCACCAGCAGAATGCCGGCGGCTACGTCCCAGACATGCATATCATTGACAATGTAAAAGTCGTAAATGCCCGCCGCCACATAAGCCAGTTGCAGTGCTGTGGTGCCCAAAGCCCGCGCTTTGCGGATGTCCGGCATAATTTTGCTGAACATTTTTACCGCAGCCGGAATCTGCAGGCTCCAGCCTAGCCCGCCCAATCCCTGCGCCGCCCTGGCGGCAGCGGAGACGGAGACTTTTTTGCCGTTTAAATAGGCGCCGCGCCCGCGGGCCGCGCTGAACAGCTGCCGGCTGAGCGGATTGTAGATGACACCGACCAGCGGCCCTTGCCGGTCCCATAAGGCGATGGATATGCAGCACAAGGGGATACCCTGGATATAATTGGTGGTGCCGTCAATCGGGTCAATAATCCACAGCAGTTTATGCTGCTGCCGGTCTTCCCAACCGGTTTCCTCGCCCAAAAAACCGTGGGCCGGAAATCTTTTATTAATGAGCCGGCGGATATTATTTTCAATGCGCACATCCACTTCTGTTACCAGGTTGTGCGGGTTGCCGCCTTTGGCCGTTATTTGCCGCGGCCGGCCGAAATGCGCGGTAAAAGTTTTACCGGCCAGCCGTGCTGCTGCTATAGCGGTTTGCAGATAGCGGTTAGTATCATTCATGGCTTTATTATACAGGAAAAGGTGATATACTGGTAATTGACAAGATTGAACAAAATTACTCAGATATAAGATTTAGGATGTAAGAATTGGGGACCCTAATGGCGTCATTCTGAGCGGAGCGAAGAATCCCTTGGTGCTGGCAACAAAAGGATATAGGTATACAAGTAGTTAAGGATATAAGATACTTTTGACATTTAACATTTGACGCTTAGAATTTAGAAATTCCAACGGCGCCATCCGATTGTTAAGTTCTTTTATATGAGAATTATTGCCGATTTGCAAATCCATTCCAAATATTCCCGCGCTTGTTCTCCCGATTTAAACCCCAAGAATATCGGGCACTGGGCCGATAAAAAAGGCATCGGGGTCATCGGAACCGGCGATTTTACCCATCCGAAGTGGCTGGCGGAACTTAAAGCCGCGCTAACGGAAACGCAGCCGGGGCTGTATCAGCTGGCCGACCGTTCGGCCAAGGCTTTTTTTATGCTGACGGCCGAGGTTTCGTCCATTTACAAACAGGGCGATAAAATCCGCCGCGTGCATAATATGATTTGGGCGCCTGATTTTGCGGCGGCGGATCGCATTATTGCGGGTTTGGAACAGGCTGGAGCAAATTTGAAAGCAGACGGCCGTCCGATTATGGGCATCCATTGCGGCAATCTGGTCAAAATCGTCAAGGCTGCCGCGCCGGCTGCTGAAGTCGTGCCGGCTCATGCCTGGACCCCGCACTTCGGCGTGTTCGGTTCCCTGTCCGGTTTTGATTCCATTGAGGAGGCGTTTGGCGACCAGGCGGAACATATCAAGGCAATAGAAACAGGGTTGTCTTCCGATCCTAAAATGAACTGGCAAATTTCCCGTTTGGATAAGTATGCCTTAACGTCCAATTCCGACGCGCATTCCTTGCGCAAAATCGGCCGGGAAGCCAACGTGCTGGATATTCCGGCAGATAAGCTTTCCTACGGAGAAATTGTGGCCGCCATTTATAGCAAAGACCCGCGGCGGTTTTTGTTTACCATTGAATTTTTTCCGGAAGAAGGCAAATATCATTTGGACGGCCATCGCGACTGCCGCTTTTCCTGCCTGCCATCCCAGACTAAAAAGCTTGGCGGCATTTGCCCGGTCTGCGGCAAAAAATTATTGGTCGGGGTGCTAAGCCGCGTGGATGAGCTGGCCGACCGGGAGCCGGGGTTTGTTCCTGCGCGCACCGTTCCGTTTAAAAATGTTATTCCTTTGGAAGAGGTAATTGCCGATGCTTTGGGCGTAGGGCCTGCCAGCAAAAAAGTATCGGCTTTGTACGAGCAGATGATTGCTAAAAATCCGGAATTTGAAATTTTGCTTGATCTGGACGAGCGGCAGATTGCGGTGGCGGGCACGCCGGCCATTGCCCGGGCCGTGCTGCGGGTGCGGGAAAGCCAGGTACACGTGGAGGGAGGCTTTGACGGCGTATTTGGCAAAATCCATATTTTTGACAAGGCGGAACGGGAGCGGCTGTTAAAAAAGCCCAGGCAGGAAAGTTTGTTCTAAATTAATTAAACTTGTCAGCGATGGTTGTGACTGAAGGAATTGAACCGGCTGGCCAGTAAGAATTTGTGAAAATGGGGAAAAAAAGATATAATAAACGAGATTAAACTTCACAGATCATGAATAAAACCAAGATTGTCTGCACCTTAGGCCCGACATCCCAGTCCGTTAAAGCCCTGACCGAAATGGTTAAAGCCGGCATGAATGTGGCCCGGCTGAATTTTTCCCATGGCGACCACCAGAACCACGCCTTGTTGATTAAGAACATCCGTCAGGTATCCCAGAAGCTAAAGATGCCTATTGCCATTATGCAGGATTTGCACGGGCCGAAAATCCGCGTGCACGAAATGAAAGAGCCGCTGGCTGTCCGTATAGGCCAGGAGGTCGTGATTGGCCGGGATTTTATGCTGGACGCCGACGTGGTCCGGTCCATCCGGCCCCGCCAGCGCATTTTGATTGAAGACGGCCTGATTGAATTGGAAGTTAAGAGGGTGGCGGCGGGCAAGGTTTACTGCGTGGCCCTTTCACCCGGCAAGATTCAGTCGCGCAAGGGCGTGAACCTGCCGCGCACTAAGCTGAAAATCCCGACGCTGTCAGAAAAGGATATTGATGATTTGAAGTTCGGTTTAAAGCAGGACGTGGATTATGTGGCGCTGTCGTTCGTGCGCAGCCGGGCTGACGTGGCGCGTCTGAAAAAACTTATCGCCAAGTATAACCCCAAAGGGCTGCTGGCGCCGAAAATTATTGCCAAAATTGAAAAGCCGGAAGCGGTAAAGAATTTTAACGGCATCCTGCAGGAAGCGGACGGCATTATGGTGGCGCGCGGCGATCTCGGCGTGGAAATGGCGGAGAGCCAGGTGCCGATTATCCAGAAGACCATCATTCAAAAATGCCTCAAGGCCGCCAAGCCGGTGATTGTGGCGACTCAGATGCTGGATTCAATGATCCGCAATCCGCGGCCGACGCGGGCCGAGGTGTCAGACGTGGCCAACGCGGTAATTGACCAGACTGACTGTGTCATGCTCTCCGGCGAAACGGCGTTCGGCCGCTACCCGATCCGGGCAGTGCAGCAGATGGCCAAAATTATTGAAGTGACGGAAAAGAGCGTGTTTGTGCCTGCTCACCGGCAGCTGCTGGAAAAAATGTTGTCCAAAACCGAAGCCGTGGCTGAAAGCGTGCTGGAATTGTCCAATACGACCAGCGCCCGGGTTATTGTTGGCGCTACGGACAGCGGCTTTACCGCGCGGGAAATCGCCCATGAACGGCCGCATGTGTCCCATATCGTCATGCTGACGCCGAAAGCCAAAGTGCAGCGGCAGATGTGCCTGCTCTGGGGCGTGGTCGGCTTTTTGGTGCCTTACGTGGACAGTTATGAAGAATTGCTGTCTTTGATGATTGCCACAGTTCGCAAAAACCGGCTCATCGGCAAGGGTGAAAAGTTAATCGTTGTTACCGGCGAACCGCTGGGCCAGAAGGAAAACCTGAATTTGGTGGAAATCAAGACCGTTTAAAGCCAGGGCCGATATCAATCTCATCCGATTATCCGCCAAATGTTTTATTGGCCGCCGCAGGATGGGATTTTTATTTGTTTAGGTAGTCTGGACGCGATTTTTGTGCTATAATAAGTGCGCCAAAATTTACGGCAGCAAAAAGAAACAAAAATTATGACAAACAATCGGGAGCAGGAGTTCGTGTTATGGTTTGACGAAATCGGCCGGCAGGATATTCCGCTGGTCGGCGGCAAAAATGCCAACCTGGGCGAAATGTATCAGAAGCTGACCAAGGCGCCGAGCAAAGTTTTTCCCAAGGAGCGCATTAAGGTGCCTTATGGTTTTTCGGTGACGGCCGCTTCCTACCGCTACTTCATCAAACATAATGGCCTGGACGATAAAATTCGGACCATTCTGGCCGATTTGGATACGCGCGACATTAAGCAGCTGGAAAGCAAGGGGCAGCAGGCTCGCCAGGAAATTTTGGCCGCCAATTTTCCGGCCGATCTGGAAACAGCAATTAAGGGCGGTTATGACCGTCTGGCCAAGACGCTGAAGCTGGAGGTGGGCCAGCTGGACGTAGCGGTACGTTCTTCCGCCACGGCGGAAGACTTGGCCGATGCCTCGTTCGCCGGACAGCAGGAA